>JBIIRS010000005.1:0-21209 GCA_044341425.1 Candidatus Planktophila sp.
CCGCTGGACCTTGCACGGGGTAAGCCATCACTTGGGTATCGATGTTCATGACTGCGAACATGCGCGCCAAGATATGTATCGCGATGGTGTGCTCCGCGAAGGAATGGTCCTAACTGTTGAGCCAGGTCTTTATATCCAACCTGATGACGAACTCTTTGCACCGGAATATCGCGGAATCGGTATCCGCATCGAAGATGATGTCGTTGTTACTGCCGATGGATGCCGCAATTTAAGTGAAGATATTCCGCGCCATCCTGATGCAATTGAAGCCTGGATGGCTTCAATCCTCGGTTAATTAACCAGCTAGCTGTAAGCCTAAGTAAGCAGCGGCTAGACCAAAGCCGAGTGACATAACTAGGTTGATGGTTATCTCGCGATAGCGCTTTAACTCAAACCCTAGATAAATATCGAGCATAAACGTTGACCAAGTTGTAAATGCTCCTGCAAAACCAATAGCAAATAGATCATGAGTGTGATCGGTCTTGGTAAAGGTAAGCCCAATAATGAATGAGCCAATGACGTTTACGAGAAAGATTCCATAGGGCTTGCTGGTGTAGCGGCGAATGTATTGATCAATCGCAAAGCGCGCGGGTGCGCCAACTGCGGCGCCAAGAATCACATATAAAGTGTTCATTTACGCACCGGAATCAACTTACGGCTAACTGGCAGAACAATAAGCACGATTAGCAGGCTTAATACAATGTTCTCAATTAAGAATAGAAAGCCACCAGAAATTGGTTCTACAACTTGTACGGTAACTGCTGAGAAGGTTGTCATTCCTGCGCAGAATCCCGGCAACAGTAAATGTCGAAGTTCAGTAACGCCGCGACGTTCCATTAGGACCAAGAGCGCGCTAGCTAAAGCAACACCCAAGAGGTTTGCGGCCAAAGTTCCGTTGCGATCATCGGGAATAACAACCGATAACCCAAAGCGAACTAATGTTCCTGCTACGCCGCCAATCGCGACAAGTAGCAGAGATTTCATATCTAGTTGCGCTTTTCTCTCTTTAGCAATCCTGCGAACATACGAGCTGGATCGTATTTAATATCTACAACGCGTTCCTTCATAGGAATGATTGCGTTATCGGTGATCTTGATGTGCTCTGGGCAAACTTCAGTACAGCACTTGGTGATGTTACACATTCCAAGGCCGTGCTCTTCTTGCGCAGTGCGCTTGCGATTCTTCAACATATCAAGTGGGTGCATATCAAGCTCTGCGATGCGGATAAAGAATCGTGGGCCAGCAAATGACTTCTTATTCTCTTCATGATCGCGAACTACGTGACAGACATCTTGGCAGAGGAAACATTCGATGCATTTACGGAACTCTTGTGAGCGCTCAACATCTACTTGCTCCATGCGTGCTTCTCCAGGCTTTAGATCAGGAGGTGGGGCATACGCCGGAATCTCCATCGCCTTTTTATAGTTAAAAGAGACATCGGTAACGAGGTCTTTAATGACTGGGAAAGCGCGAAGTGGGGTAACGGTAATGGTTTCGTCTTCACCGTAGGCAGCAACTTGTGTCATGCATGCAAGGCGTGGCTTGCCGTTGATCTCCATAGAACAAGATCCGCACTTGCCAGCTTTACAGTTCCAGCGCACAGCGAGATCGCCCATTTGGGTCGCTTGTACGCGGTGAATTACATCGAGGACTACTTCGCCTTCGTTGGCTTCAACCTGAACATCTTGAAGTCCACCGTTAGTTGAGTCTCCTCGCCAGATGCGAAGATTTATTTTGCGCGCCATTAGTTGGAACCGCCTTTCGCAATTTCTTCCGGTGTCATGTACTTCTTAAGTTCATCGACTTCAAAGAGGTCGAAGAGCTCCTTTGGCATAAATGGCAGTTCCTGTTTGCGAACCGTTACTTGTGTGCCGTCGAATGATGAGATGTGGTTGTGCTGACGCCACGCTGAATCCATACCTGGGAAGTCATCACGTGTGTGACCACCGCGAGATTCTTCGCGACTAATTGCAGACTTTGCAGTGCTTTCGGCAACTAACAACATATTGTCTAGGTCGAAGGCCAAGTGGAATCCTGGGTTGAACTTACGTCCGCCAGCAACTGCCACATTCGCGCTGCGCTTTCTAATCTCTGCAATCTTTTCAATTGCATCCTTTAGTTCGGTGCCAGTACGGATAATTCCGACCAAGTTATGTGTAACTTCTTGCAACTCTGCGTGGAGTGAATATGAATTCTCTCCACCGCTACGTGCAAATGGCGCTTCGATACGAGCTGCTGCAGCTGCAACAGTTGCATCCGATACTGGTGCAGCAGTTGTCTGCTTAACGTAGGCGGCTGCTCCCATTCCGGCGCGACGACCAAATACCAAGAGATCTGAAAGTGAATTACCGCCAAGACGGTTTGAGCCGTGCATTCCACCGGCAACTTCGCCAGCTGCATAGAGCCCTGGAACGCCAACTGCTGCTGCAGTATCTGGCTCAACTTCCACGCCACCCATCACGTAGTGACAGGTTGGGCCTACTTCCATCGCCTCTTTTGTAATGTCCACGCCGGCTAGTTCGTAGAACTGGTGCCACATAGATGGCAGACGCTTCTTAATTACTTCAGCAGATAAACGCTTTGAAACATCTAGGAATACGCCACCGTGTTCGGTGCCGCGACCTGCTTTAACTTCAGAGTTAATTGCGCGCGCAACTTCATCGCGAGGCAATAGCTCTGGTGGGCGGCGGTTATTGTCTTGATCGACATACCAACGATCGGCTTCGGCTTCATTATCTGCGTACTTATCTTTAAATACATCTGGGATGTACTTAAACATAAAGCGCTCACCTTTGTTGTTGGTAAGAATTCCACCTTCACCACGAACTGATTCGGTAACAAGAATTCCGCGAACAGATGGTGGCCAAACCATTCCGGTTGGGTGGAATTGCAAGAACTCCATATCAACCAAGTTTGCGCCGGCCTTTAGGGCAAGTGCATGGCCATCGCCAGTGCCTTCCCAAGAGTTAGAAGTGATCTTGAAAGTCTTTCCGACGCCGCCTGTTGCAATGATTACTGCTGGTGCTTCGAATAGAACTTCAGATCCTGATTCGCGCCAGTAACCATATGCGCCAGCGATCTTGCCGCTCTCTTTAAGAATTTCAGTGATCGTAAGTTCTGCGAAAACTTTAATATGTGATTCGTAATCACCGTGATCGCGCTTATCTGCTTGCTGCAGTGCAACGATCTTCTGTTGCATTGTGCGAATAAGTTCCAGACCGGTGCGGTCACCAACATGTGCAAGACGTGGGTACTCGTGTCCACCAAAGTTACGTTGGCTGATCTTTCCTTCTTTGGTGCGATCAAAGAGCGCGCCCCACATTTCAAGTTCCCAGATGCGATCTGGAGATTCCTTGGCATGTAGCTCTGCCATACGGAAATGGTTAAGGAACTTTCCACCGCGCATTGTGTCGCGGAAGTGAACCTGCCAGTTATCGTTTGAATTCGCGTTACCCATTGAGGCGGCAGCGCCACCTTCTGCCATAACGGTGTGGGCCTTGCCGAATAGTGATTTACAGATGATTGCTACGCGTAGACCTGATTCGCGAGCTTCAACTGCTGCGCGCAGACCTGCACCGCCTGCACCAATTACCAAGACATCGTATTTGTGACGTTCTAGAGCATTAGTCATTTGAGTCGGCATCCCTTAGAAGAAGTAGAAGTTGGTCCAGGCGCCAGTTGCAACTTGGCGGACATAGATATCGGCAAAGGCAACAGCGGCAAGTGAATACCAGGCATATTGCTGATGTGAATGATTAAGAACAGATACCCAACTCCAGAGCTTGTAACGAACCGGATGTTTAGAGAAATGCTTTAAACGACCGCCAATTGTGTGGCGACAGGTGTGGCATGACAATGAATACATCCAGAGCATCGCTGCACTTAGCGTAAGAACGAGAGAGCCGACGCTCATGTGGCCCCATTCACCTGCAGGGTTCTTAAATGAAATCACTGCGTCGTAAGTAAGGATTACGTTAAATACCAAACCTGCGTAGAAGAACCAGCGGTGTGCGTTCTGCAAGATAAGTGGTGCACGAGTTTCGCCTGTGTATTTGCTGTGTGGTTCGGCAACTGCACATGCAGGTGGTGATAACCAGAACGCGCGGTAGTAAGCCTTGCGGTAGTAGTAGCAAGTCATACGGAAACCAAGTGGGAAGATCAAAATAATTAACGCAGGCGATAGTGCGAAGTTAAAAATTTCTGCGCTAACTGGCGTCCAACCAAAAATAGTTGCTTCAGGTACACAGGCTTCAGAAAGACATGGGGAATAGAAAGGAGAGATCAGGTGATCTTTGTAGTAGTTCGCACCTTCGAATGCACGGAACGTTGCATAGACAATGAAGCTAAATAAAACTCCGAAGGTAATTGCCGGTTGCAACCACCACTTATCTGTGCGAAGCGTGCGCTCTTTAATCTTGGCGCGCGTTGGAGAAAATACTCCCGACATTTCTACCCCTTTTTTTAGCCCATTAATCCTTGGAAGGATTGTTCTTGCTTAAGGAGAAGTGTCCGCTTCTAAGGCAAAACTCGCTAGATGGTTGCCCGCATCGCGGCTATGAAGTCAGCCACAGGTCGATCCCCTGAAGGGGAGCCGTTTTAAATGATTGAGAAAGGTATAGAAAAAGTGGCGGAGGGCGTGGGATTTGAACCCACGAAACTTTCGTTTGCCGGTTTTCAAGACCGGTGCACTCGGCCGCTATGCGAGCCCTCCGTGGGAGAGATTACCCGAAGTTCTCGGCCATTAAAAATCGGTGAAAAAGAGCGTGAAGGCTTTACCTACTTGGGAAGTTCGAGGAGTTTTTCGATAACGATGGCTACGCCATCTTGGTTATGAGGCGGTGCCACATCTTTGGCATTTGCTGGGCCCGCATGATGTCCATCGATCATTGCATAAGAGCGTCCAGCCCATTGCAACATAGAAAAGTCATTTGGGTTATCACCAAAGGCAACGCAATCTTCGGCGGTAATTCCGATTCGCGCAGCCATCATGGCAAGAGTCTCGCCTTTGGAAACACCAAGTGCGGAAATTTCTAGAAGTGAATCGTTATTTGCCGAATGCGTAACATTTACAACGCCTTCTAGCGCAGGTGTTGCTAAAGCCAACATTTCATCTGCTGAAATTTCTTGTTGTGAAAGTCGGGCTAATAATTTAAGTGCTGGACGATTTGTAACAGTGTTAATTGTGTCAACGCCAATATCGTCCATACCGATATCCCAGCGCGGGATATATGCCTTCTCGCGATGGAAGTGATCATTTGATTCAACTGCAAAAGAAACATTTGGAATAGTCACACGCAAGATATCAACTGCTTTTTGAAGTTCAGTTGGTTGAATCATCCACTGTTCTAAAACTTTATCGTTATGCAAATCGTAGAGAAGTCCACCGTTGCAACAAATTGCAGAACCGAAATCAAATGCTTCTCGCACATCACCCATCCAACGCGGTGGACGGCCGGTGACAAAGAAAATCTCTACGCCGAGATCGCGCGCCTTGGTAAATGCAGCAATCGTGCGATGAGAAATTGCCTCATCGTGAGGAACGATCGTGCCATCTAAATCTGTTGCAATTAACTTTGGGCGACGATCGCTCACACAAGCTCAAATCGCTTGGTGCCAAGGAATGGTTGCAGCGCAGCAGGAACATTGACTGTGCCATTTGCATTTTGGTGGTTCTCAAGAATTGCAACGATCATGCGTGGAATCGCAACCAGCGTGCCATTTAACGTTGCAACAGCCTTTGTACCGTCAGCATCTTTATAGCGAATATTTAAGCGACGGGCTTGGAATTCGGTGCAATTAGAAGTACTGGTTACTTCGCGATATGCCTTCTGCGTAGGGATCCAAGCTTCGATATCAAATTTACGCGTTGCACTTGATCCAAGATCACCAGATGCCACATCGATTACGCGGAAAGGGATCTCCATCGCATTTAAGAAATCTTTCTCCCATTGCAGCAAACGCTTGTGTTCTTCCTTAGCTTCTTCTGGCTTACAGAAAGAGAACATTTCAACTTTATCGAATTGGTGTACGCGGATAATTCCGCGAGTATCTTTTCCGTAAGTGCCTGCTTCACGGCGGAAACAAGTTGAATATCCGGCATAACGCATCGGCAATTTATCCGCTGGTAGCACTTCATCCATATGAAATGCAGCAAGTGGAACTTCGCTGGTGCCAACTAAGTAGGCATCATCTTTTTCAAGGTGATAAACATTTTCGGCTGCTTGTCCAAGAAACCCGGTGCCTTCCATCGCAGCAGGCTTTACAAGCACCGGTGGAATAACTGGAGTAAATCCCGCCTTTAGCGCGCTTTGAATTGCATAGTTAACAAGTGCGAACTCCAGCATTGCTCCGACGCCAGTTAAATAGTATGAACGAGATCCAGAAACCTTTGCGCCACGTTCGGTATCAATTGCGCCAAGTAGCTTTCCAAGTTCAACGTGATCTTTTGCTTCAAAGCCATCTTTAGCGAAATCACGTGGTGTGCCAACGTGTTCAATAGTTACGAAATCTGCTTCGCCACCGATTGGGGCTTCTGGGTCCAATAGGTTTGAAAGTTGCATAACAAGAGCGTTGGCTTTTGCTTCGATTTCAGCACGCTTGGCATCGGCAGCCTTTACCTTATCTGCCAGCGCCTTTGCGTTCTCCAATAGAGCAGCCTTTTCATCGCCTTTTGCAGCGCCTACAGACTTGGAAAGAGTGTTCTGTTCAGCGCGCAAAGTTTCGAATTCCGTAATCGCAGCGCGGCGTACATCATCGATAGCAAGTACTTGATCCACGATCGTGACATCTTCGCCGCGACCTTTTTGTGATGCGCGAACTAGATCAGGATTCTCGCGAAGGAGTTTGATATCGATCATGCTTTAACGCACCTCTCGTGGGTAAGAACCTAAGAATCTAATGTCATCACAAATCTCGCGAAGTTCGGCGACGCTGCCACCGACTGCTTCATCGTTGATATGCCCTTCAACATCAATAATGAAATGGTAGTGACCAAGTTCGCGGCCAGTAGGGCGACTTTGAATAAAAGTTAAGTTGACGTTGCGCTTGGCAAATACCTGCAGGATCTCAAGCAGCGCTCCAGCGTGGTCGATATCGATAAAGATCGCCATTGAGGTGCGATCATTACCAGTTGGCTCAGGAATCCAGCCTGGTTTCTGGGCGGCAATGAAGCGAGTAACCGCTCCGTTGTTGTCGCCAATATCTTCAGCGCGAATTTCTAAGCCGAAGTGTTCGGCTGCAACGCTTGATGCGATCGCGGCATCGAGCTCGCCTTTACTTACCAACTCAGCTGCGGCTGATGTTGAATTAGTAGGGACAACTTCTACATGCGGATAGTTTTTCGCGATGTAACTGCGGCACTGTGATTCGGCATGTGGGTGGGTGCCAATTCTATTTATCTCTGTGGCACCTGGCTTAGTCATGAGCGCAAAGGTGACCGGCAAGGTAACTTCGCCAGAGATAGTTAGTGGGTCGCCTGTTGCAAGTTCATCGAGAGTGCGTGCGACAACGCCTTCGACGGAATTTTCAATCGGCACAAGTGCGTAATCAACTTCGCCGGTACGAACTGCGTTAAGTGCGGCGGTGACATTTGCGTAAGGAATTTTTACATCTGTATCGCAAGTGATCTTATTTAGCGCAGCCTCAGTGAAGGTACCTACTGGACCTAAATAGGCGAATCTATGGCTATCTGCGGCGCTCACTTGCTAAGGATACCTGCTCCATAGCCAAAGATTTCCAGTAATTAATTAGCGGCAAGAACCTCACGCGCAAAGGCGGGGCGATTGGTAATCAAATTATCGACGCCGAGATGGCGACACAAGATGATGTCGGATGGTTCATCAACGGTCCAGATATTTAATTTCTTGCCAGCTGATTTAATCTGTTGCGCTAGCGCTGGCTTTTTACGTAACTGTGCGATGCCGGGGCCGATTGAATGCGCCGATGTATATCTCACGGATAGTCGCGGAGTTGTTTCGCGAATCAAATAAGTCAGCGCAATCGATTTATCAAGTTGTTTAACACGTTCAACTGCAAACCAAGAGAAGGACATCACCGTTATATCAATGCCAGCTTTTTCGATTCGTTTTGCTTCTTTGTGCAATTTCTGAACAACATGGTTTTCAATTTCAGTGCGTGAAGGAACTGGATGTTTTGTTTCTAGTAATAAAGATTTCTTCTCGGTAATTCCAAAATCTATAAATTGGTCGAGGGTAACAATCTGCGGATAAATTGCCGCCAACTGTGCATATGTTGATTCGTGAACTACGGCTGCGTTATTTGCGCGGCGCTTTAAATCTGCATCGTGCCAAAGAACTGCTACGCCATCTTTAGTTAGGCGTAGATCGCATTCGAAACCATCGGCGCCCTGCTTGACTGCGTTTTCATAGGCGACCATGGTCATCTCAGGAAAATCATGAGATGCCCCGCGGTGAGCGTAGATCTTCATAGTTCGAGATTAACATCGATCGCCTTGGGGTGCCTTGGATGCGTTGGGTAGGCTAAGCGCCATGAAAGCCTTGTACTTCCAATGCGCTGCGCGTTCAGCGCTTGGTTTGGTGCGAAACGGTAATGAGGACTCTGCACTTATTGGCTCGCAAGTAATCGCTGTCGCCGATGGCATGGGCGGTCACGCAGGTGGTGAAGTTGCATCGAGCGTTGCAATAAATACTCTCTCCGAAATTGCACCGACTTTCACATCCGAAAAAATTGATCTTGATTCAGCAAGCGATCTTTATTTAAATTCTCTACACACAATTGATGCGCAAATTCGCGCGGTTTCAAGCGATGAACCAGCCCTTGCGGGAATGGGAACAACTCTTACCTCTCTATTCATAAGTGGTGCTGAAGTTTCTTTGCTACATATCGGAGATTCCCGCGCTTATCGTCTACGTGGAAACACTCTCGAGCAGCTCAGTGCCGATCACACAGTTCTGCAAGAGTTGCTAGATAAAGGCGTTATCTCCGAATCTGATGCGCAAGTACATCCGCAGCGCTCAATGCTGACACAGGCGCTGATGGGTGAGGGAAATCTTGAGCCATCACTGCATGTTTTCGAAGGAAAAGTTCAGGATCGCTACCTATTGTGCAGCGATGGCTTAAGTGGGGTTCTCACCGAGAAAGAGATAAAAACTCTTATCAAAGGTAAGGGTGCTGCCGAAGCAGTTGATGCCTTGATAGATGCGACTTATATAAATGGTGCACCAGATAACGTCACGATAGTAATCGCTGATATTGTCGAAGAAAGTTCCACCCAAGTAGAAAAGTTAGGAGCGGCAAAACCATGATGAATAAAATTTTGGGCGGCCGTTATCAACTGGGTGAGATGATCGGCACCGGCGGAATGGCCGATGTTTATATTGCAAAAGATCAACGTTTATCTCGCGAAGTTGCCGTAAAAATTCTGCGTAGCGATCTCGCGAAAGATCCAACCTTCGTTTCACGTTTTCGTAAAGAAGCGAAAGCTGCTGCTGGTTTAAACCACCCGGGTGTTGTTGCTGTCTATGACTCAGGTGAAGAGCCTGCGCCATACATTGTTATGGAGTTAGTTTCAGGGCACACCTTGCGCGAATTAATTCATGGTGGCGAGCGTTTGCCGCTTGATCGCGCACTTGAAATCGGCGCTGGAATTTTAGAAGCGGTTGATTACTCACATCAACGCGGCATAGTTCACCGCGATATCAAACCTGCAAACGTCATGATTACCGACGGTGGCGATGTAAAGGTAATGGATTTCGGAATCGCGCGCGCGATGGATGATCTCGGCGCAACGCTAACAAGTACCTGGAACGTAGTCGGCACGGCACAATACTTATCTCCTGAACAAGCACTGGGTGAAGTTGCAGATACTCCGACAGATATTTACTCAACTGGGTGCTTGTTATACGAATTACTAACTGGCCGTCCCCCATTTACGGGAGAGACACCAGTATCAATCGCCTACCAACATGTTTCTGGCCATTTAACTCCAGCTCGCCAACTTCAACCTGATCTTCCCGAAAGCGTTGAAGTAATGTTGGAAGTGGCTTTATCTAAGAAACCAGAAGATCGTTATGTTTCTGCGCGCGCGATGCTGGAAGATTTAAATAAAATTCGCGCTGGTGAAAGCATTTCAACGAAAGTTGCGCGCGGGCCAATGGTCTCTCGTCGCACCGCAATTATTTCTGGAATATCTCTCTTGCTAGTTGGCGTTCTTGCCGTTGTAGGTCTTTCACTAAACGGCGGTTCAACTCCATCGCTAGGCAATGAAATCCCTAACGTAGTTGGCCTCACCGAAGATCAAGCGAGGGCGCTGCTAGGTGATTACACCGTAACGGTGCAGCGTGCGCCTGATCCACGGATTCCTAAAGATCGAGTTGCCAGCCAAATTCCACTTGCAACTAGCCAAGCAACAAAGGGTTCTGCGGTAACGCTAACTATCTCTGATGGTCCAGGTGATGCGATAGTTCCCGATGATTTAGTTGGAATGTCGCTAATTGATGCGCGGACTTCACTTGCTGCGGCAGGTTTGGTAATTTCTAAAACTGAAGCTGCGCCTTCCGATGAACCACAAGGAACTGTATTGAGCGTTCTTCCTGAACCGGGATCAACAATTACCGCAGGCTCTGGCGTTGTTCTAACTATCGCTAGCGGTGAAATTGAAGTTCCTAATTTGATTGGCGTTGAAGCGATTCAAGCGAAAACACTACTGATTCAAGCTGGCTTCTTAGTTCGCGAGTTTAACGATTACGATGCGGCGCAAGCAGTTGGTGTTGTTATACGCCAAGCACCTGATGCTGGTACAACACAAACTATTGGTAAGCCAGTGACAATTACAATTAATAAAGCGCCGTAATTTAAGCGCGTTTACCAACAACCGGAGATAAGCCCACTGACTTTGCGAGCGCGTCGATGTCTCCACATTGTGTTAACCAGTTAGCGAGCATTAAATGTCCGTGTTCGGTCAGTACTGATTCGGGGTGGAACTGCACGCCTTCGATTGGCAAGGTCTTATGGCGCATCGACATAACAACGCCAGATTCGGTTGCACCAGTAATCTCTAATTCACTACTTACTGTGTCACGTTCTACCGCGAGCGAGTGATAACGAGTTGCAGTAAATGGTGATGGAAGGCTTGTTAAGACGCCTTTTCCTTCATGCAGAACTTGTGAAGTTTTTCCGTGCAGTAATTCTGGCGCGCGCGAAACGGTTGCGCCGAAGGCAACGCCAATTGCTTGATGTCCTAAGCAAACGCCAAAGAGTGGAATGTTTTTATCTGCGCAGTATTTGATCATCGCGATACTGATGCCGGCATCTTCTGGAGTTCCTGGACCCGGGGAGATAAGTACTCCGTCATATTCGCCGGCTTCCTCAACGCTGACTTCGTCATTTCGCTTAACGATGCATTCGGCGCCAAGTTGGCCGAGGTATTGCACCAAGTTAAATACGAACGAGTCGTAGTTATCGATGACGAGGATGCGGGACATGGGGCAATTCTTGCAGGGTTGGCGGGCGGGCTGTTTCCAGATTTGTTGTTTTCAGGATCAGGTTTTCCCTGTAACCTTAGACCTATGCCAAAGTCGAAACTCCGTAAAAAGGTTCAAGAAAAGCACGCTCACGAAGAGCAGATCTTCGATGCTGAGCCACATGCTCCGCTGGAGAGCCCAAGCTGGCTTGCGCCAGTTATGGTCGCAAACTTCCTGATCGGCCTCTTCTGGATCGTCATCTTCTACGTAAGCCAGACCACCTACCCAATTCCGGGTATCGGCGCTTGGAACATGATTATCGGCTTTAGCTTTGTGGGGGTTGGATTCAGCCTCGCGACTAAGTGGAGATAAGCGCAGCGTAATCGACCGAGTAGATGGCGCTAGTCATCGCTTGAATAACCCTCTTTTTTACACCTTTTCTCAGCCTTTTCTCAGGCCATGAGAGCATTCTCAAGACATGCCTAAGAGCTCTGAAAATACCAATTACCGAATTCTCGTCGTCGATGATGAATCCAGTATTAGCGATTTAATTTCTACAAGTCTGCGCTTTGTTGGCTTTGAGGTGCGCACTGCTGCAACCGGCTCTGAAGCGTTAACAGTTGCTGAGGAATTTAAACCGCATGCAGTCGTACTCGATGTGATGCTTCCAGATTCAGATGGTTTTGAAGTCTGTCGCCAATTACGCAGCGAAGGTTTAAATATTGGTGTGCTCTTCTTAACCGCAAAAGATGGCATGGAAGATAAAGTCGCTGGCTTAACAATCGGCGGCGATGATTACATGACCAAACCGTTTAGCCTGGAAGAACTTGTCGCGCGCCTGCGTGCGCTTTTGCGTCGTATCGGTGTTGCTGAGATAAACACTGATGATGAAAAGATTCGTTTCGCTGATCTAGAACTAAATGAGGCAACTCACGAGGTTCGCCGCGGTGGAGTTTTACTTGAGATGTCACCAACTGAATTTCAACTCCTTCGCTATCTCTTGATTAATGCTGATCGCGTTGTCTCTAAATCTCAAATTCTTGATCATGTCTGGCAGTACGATTTCCGCGGTGATGCTGGAATCGTCGAAACTTATATCTCTTACCTGCGTAAGAAGATCGACACCTTTGATCCACCACTAATTCATACCGTTCGTGGCGTTGGATATCGCCTGCGTTTGCCAGCAGCGAAGTAGAATGAGTAATGCCATCGTTTTCTAATTGGAGTCTGCTCAACCGCCTAACCCTAGGTGTGGTTCTGCTCTCTACATTAGGTGTGGTGGCATCTGATATCGCAGCTCAAACGCTACTTCGAACATACTTAACTCAGGAAGTTGATAACGAACTTTTAAGTGTCGCTGGCGGATCTATCCCGCGGCTAGAACGCGCAGGAATCGAATCTGATGATGATGACTTTGAGGAGAGCGAAGGTCGCGGTATGCAACTAAGACCGCTTCGCAGTATTCCGACCTCAACTTCAGTAACTTTGATCGGACCAGCAGGAGTTGTTCTAGGTCAGATCGGTGGAGATTTAAATGCCACCGAGATAACAACTTATTTAAATGCGATTACCCCTGAAAAGGCTGCTAAATATGGTGATCAGCCCTTCACGATTGAAACGGACGAACATGATTTCCGTGTTCTCTTGCGCACCCTTCCTTCTGGTTTAGGAAGCGTTGTTGTTGCGCATTCATTTGAAGATATCGATCGTACTCTCGCTCGCCTACAAGGTTTATTTATCTTTATCGGTTTGGTAATGATCTTCTTTATCGCACTCGCCTCTCGCAAGATGATTACCTTGGGTCTAAAACCGCTAGCCAACGTGGAAGCAACTGCTGAAAGAATTGCTGAAGGTGACCTCACGGCGCGCCTGCCAGATGTAAAACCAAATACCGAAGTCGGACGCTTGGTCGGCACGTTAAATACAATGTTGGGCCGTATTGAAGAATCCTTCGCTGTTCGACTAGAAAGCGAACGAAAGTTGCGTCGCTTCGTTGCCGATGCATCACACGAACTTCGCACACCGATTACCGCTATCCGCGGCTTTGCCGAGCTTCACCGCCAGGGCGCAGTCGCCGGTGAAGAGAAGACTAAAGAGTTAATCGGCCGCATTGAAAACGAGTCAAAGCGAATGGGTTCACTTGTTGAAGATCTACTTCTCTTGGCTCGCCTTGATCAATCTCGTGAGATGAAATCTGAACCGGTAAATCTCACAAAGATTGTCTCTGATGCTGTTGCTTCAGCTCGTGCTGCGGGACCAAATCACACCGTTAACTTTGTTGGACAAGGCGAAGAGATTTACGCCCTTGGTGATAATGATCGTATCCATCAAGTAGTTGCTAACTTACTTGCAAATGCGCGTACTCATACACCAGCCGGAACTGTTATTGATGTTTCTGTAAAACAAGATACCGATGGAGTTCGTATCCGCATTGCAGATAATGGACCAGGTTTATCAAAGAGTGATCAAGAGCGAATCTTTGAGCGCTTCTATCGCGCCGATGCATCACGTGTCCGTACCGATGGTGAAGGAACTGGTTTAGGACTTTCTATTGTTGATGCAGTTATGCGCGCCCATGCTGGCCAAGTAAGCGTTGAATCTGAAGAAGGGAAAGGGGCGGTATTCACCCTCTTCTTCCCTTTAGGTAACTAGTCTCCTAAAGACTCCATCGCGCGAAGAGTGGCGATGCGCTCTTCGATCGGTGGATGGGTAGAAAACATCTTAGAAACAGCTTTTCCATCTAGTGGTGACTCAATCCAGATATGAGCAACGGCATTTGATTTCTGATGCACGACCGTTGAATCTGCCGCAAGTACTTCAAGAGCTTTACGCAGGCCAGCGGGGTTACGTGTAAATGAAACCGCGGTTGCATCAGCTAAAGATTCACGGCGGCGTGAAATGGCGCTCTTAAGAAGAGTTGCGGCAATTGGCGCCAGGATTAAGACAAAGAGCGAAACGATAAGAAGTATGGGATTAGCGTTGCTATCGCGATCGCGACGCCCGCCACCAAACCACATCATCCGCATTAAGAAATCGCTCAAAATAGCAATCGCACCCGCCGTTGTTGCAGCAACTGCTGAAACTAAGGTGTCGCGGTTTGCAACGTGTGACATCTCGTGAGCGATTACGCCTTGCAGTTCGTCGCGATCCATAACCTCCAGGATGCGAGTCGTAAATGCAATAAGAGCGTGCTCGGGATCGCGTCCTGTTGCAAATGCATTTGGCGCAGTATCAACCACGATTGCAACCTGTGGCATTGGTAGTCCACTTGCGATGACAACTTCTTCAATTACGTTAAAGAGTTCTGGGTTATCTTCGCGCTGAATTAACTTGGCACCAGTCATCTTTAAAACTAACTTATCTGAGCCGTAATAAGAGCCCCAGACGCCAATCAGTGAAATACCAACAGCGAGCGGCACCATGAAGGTTGATGTGCCAGCGCCGAAGTAAGTTAGCGCGGCATATGCAACAAGTCCGGTGAGCAAACCCATTGAGGCAAGAAGGAAATAGGTCTTTCCTTTATTTGCGCTCTGTTGGGCGCGAAAATCATTTATTGCCATTATTGGTTAGAAAGTTACCTTTGGCACGTTGCGATCCTGTGGATCTTCAACTTCATAAAATTCGCGCTCTGTAACCTTGGCGAAACCTGCGAAAAAGTTGGTGGGGATGGTTTTTACAGCGGTGTTGAGGTTACGAACATTGTCGTTGTAGAACTGACGTGAGAAGGCAACTTTATTTTCAGTTGTTGAAAGTTCTTCTTGTAGAGATAAGAAGTTTGATGATGCTTTGAGATCTGGGTATGCCTCTGCAACTGCGAGCAAACCGCGGAGCGCTTGCGTCAACATTCCATCAGCGGCTGCAACATCGGCAACGCCTGAAGCGGTAGTTGCCTTAGCGCGCGCTGTAACAACGGCATCGAACGTTCCTTGTTCGTGTGCGGCATAACCTTTAACGGTTTCAACCAAATTTGGGATTAAGTCAGAGCGGCGCTTTAACTGCACTTCGATCTGAGCAAATGATTCATCAACGCTGATATTTAAGCGGATGAGTCGGTTGTATTGGGCGATAAAGAAGAGAGCCAGTAAGCCGACAACGGCGAGCGCAATTATGATTTCCATATTTTATCTAACCCCTTAAGTAAAGGTTGTATTCCCTTTACTAGTTTATTATGGATTACTTGATCTTGCTCTGGTGAAAGTTCAAGAAGGAGCGGCTGGCAGTTGGTCCACGCTGGCCCTGATACCTGGAGCCATATTGTGCGCTGCCATATGGATGCTCGGCAGGAGATGAGAGTTTGATTAGGCAGAGCTGGCCGATCTTCATTCCTGGGAATAGCTTTACTGGCAGATTTGCTACGTTGGAGAGTTCAAGAGTGATGTGGCCAGAAAATCCCGGATCGATAAATCCGGCAGTGGAGTGAGTTAGAAGCCCAAGGCGACCAAGAGAAGATTTTCCTTCGAGGCGGCCTGCAATGTCATCGGGCAAGGTGATTACTTCGTAGGTGCTGGCGAGAACGAATTCGCCTGGGTGCAAGATAAAGGCTTCGCCATCTTCGGCCACGACTTCACGAGTTAGCTCGGATTGTTCGATCGATGGATCGATAACTGAGTATTTGTGGTTTTCAAAGACGCGGAAGAATTTATCGAGGCGGACATCAACTGATGAAGGTTGGATCATCGCCTCTTCAAATGGTTCGACGGCGACACGGCCGGCGTTGATTTCAGAGCGGATATCGCGGTCACTTAGAAGCACGGCGTGAGCCTATATGACCGCGGTAGAAACGCTTAGTTAGGGCTTGCGTAAGTTACTGGTGGGTAGCATTATTTGCCCATGAGCCATTACAACGCCAACCTGCGCGATATCGAATTCTGCCTCTTCGACCTCTTCCAAACCGAGAAGGTGCTGGGAACTTCCATCTTCAGCGAACTCGATCGCGAAACTGCGATGGGGATGTTGGAGGAGATGAAGCGCTTAACCGAGAACGATCTCGCCGAATCTTTCGTTGAAGGAGATCGCGTTGGTGCAATTCTCAATAAAGAAACTGGAAATGTCACACTTCCGGAGAGTTTTAAAAAATCTTACAAAGCTTATATCGATGGCGAATGGTGGCGTCTTGATGCACCAGTTGATTTGGGTGGAACAAAAGTTCCAGCAGCGGTTCGTTGGGCGATCGCTGAAATGGTTTTAGGTTCAAACCCTGCAATTCATATCTACGCATCCGGTTATGCCTTTGCACATGTTGCATATGTTTTAGGAACTGAAGACCAGAAGCAGATGGCGAAGTTAATGGTTGATCGCCACTGGGGCGCAACGATGCAGTTAACAGAACCTGATGCGGGTTCAGATGTTGGTGCAGGTCGCAGCAAGGCTGTGCAACAAGCTGATGGAACTTGGCATATCACCGGTACAAAGCGTTACATCACATCTGGTGATGCTGATTTCTATGAGAACGTTATGCACTTTGTGCTTGCTCGTCGCGAAGGTGGCGGACCAGGAACCAAGGGACTCTCACTCTTCTTAATTCCAAAATTTATGTTTGATCTCAAGACCGGTGATCTCGGAAAACGTAACGGCGTTTATGTCACCTCACTTGAAAACAAGATGGGTCTTAACGTATCTGCTACATGCGAAGTAAACCTCGGCGAGAAAGAACCTGCGGTTGGTTACCTGCTTGGCGAAGTCCACGAAGGTATCGCGCAAATGTTTAAGGTTATTGAATTTGCGCGCATGATGGTTGGTACAAAGGCGATTGCAACTTTATCTGCTGGATATCAGCAAGCGCTTAGCTACGCGAAAACCCGCGTTCAAGGTGGGGATATGAAGGTTATGAACGATAAGGCGAGCCCACGTGTAACGATTATTCATCACCCAGATGTGCGTCGTTCGTTGATGGTGCAGAAGTCATACTCCGAAGGTATGCGCGCACTAGTGCTTTACACCGCAACTATTCAAGATGAGATTGAACTTGCTCGCACCGCTGGCGATGAGGCAAAAGTTAAGACCATGGAAGCGCTTAACGATCTCTTGCTACCGGTTGTTAAGGGTTACGGCTCTGAAAAATCTTGGACGCTTCTTGGTACTGAATCGCTACAAACATTTGGTGGCGCAGGATTTACGCAAGATTGGCCGCTTGAACAATATGTTCGCGATGCCAAGATCGATACTTTGTATGAAGGCACAACTGCAATTCAAGGTCTTGATTTCTTCTTCCGCAAAGTTGTCAAAGATGGCGGAAAAGCGCTTGGCCTTCTTGGAAAAGAGATCCAAACATTTGCTGAAGCAGGCGGCGCACATGCAGAAGAAAAGCAAGCGCTTCTTAAAGCTCTCGGTGATCTAAATGGCATGGTTGGCGTTCTTGTTGGACATGCCATGGCATCACAAGAATCAGCGCCAGAGATTTACAAAGTTGGTTTAAATACATCGCGCGTATTGATGGCAGTCGGTGACATCATCACATCGTGGTTATTGCTACGCCAAGCAGATATCGCTGCTGAGCGTTTGCCGAGCGCTTCTGCGAAGGATGCCGATTTCTACACCGGCAAGATCGCATCAGCGAAGTTCTTTGTGACAAATTACCTGCCACATATCACCGCTGATCGTAAGATCGTTGAGGCCACCGATAACTCGATCATGGATATCTCCGAAAACGCCTTTTAAATAACTTTTGCTAATTAGGCGTGTATCTAACTTAAGATAGGCTCACCCAATGCTAAATAAGCATCGGGGCGAGTTCTACCTAGTAATAGGTGCGATCTTCTTCTCCATGAACGGGGTAGTTGTCACCTTGGTCCTCGACCATATGACCACCTTCCGCCTGGCCCAAGTTCGCGCCCTTGGAACTTTCTTTCTCCTATTTATCTTTACTTTTATTCAAGATCGCAACTCACTAAAGGCCGAGCGCCGCGAGATTCCAACTCTTATCTTCTATGGGGTCTTTGGTTATGCAATGGTGCAGCTCGGTTACTTCATCGGAATCTCTCGCGGTGTTCCGCTGAGTTTGGTACTGATTATCGAATTTACCGCTCCGATTTGGATCGTTCTCTGGATCAAATTTGTTCGTAAATCAGTTGTTGCCAAAGATATGTGGATCGCGATCGCACTTTCACTTCTTGGGTTAATCCTGGTTGCAAAGGCTTGGCAAGGTTTTGTCTTTGATTTAATCGGAACTCTTGGCGCACTTGGTGCAGCGTTGGCTTTGGCCGTTTACTTCTTGATGAGCCAATCGCAGGGCGTTAAACGTTCGGCGCAAGCGATGATCGTTTGGGGCTTCGGTGTATCGGGTCTCTTCTGGTCACTTGTTCTGCCGATCTGGAATTTTCCAACCGAGATCTTTACAACTGATATCAATTTGCAGGGGCGCTTTAGCGATTACAGCGCACCGGGTTGGTTGCTAATTGCATACATAGTTGTATTTGGAACAATGGTTCCGTATCTATTTGTTGTCGGCGGTATTCGCCGGTTAAGCGCTTCAACTTCTAGCGTTATCGGAATGCTTGAACCAGTAATCGCTGGGGTGTTTGCTTGGATCTGGTTATCGCAATCTTGGAGCGCGATCCAGTTATTTGGTGGAGCGATTGTGTTAATCGGTATCTATATCGCCGATCGTGCCAAGACAAACGCTAAATAACTTTATTCGTTCCAAGCGCCATCTTGTGGTTCTTGCGGCGCAGTAAAGTCGCGACCTGCACCAGCACTTGGCGCCATATCTGCAAAGCGCGCAAAGTGAAGTTGTGCAGCAACTGTGATCGTCTTGGTCTGACCATTACGGTGCTTAGCAACGATTAGATCTGCTTCACCTGATCGGTTCTGAGAGTCATACATATCATCGCGGTGGAGCAAGATAACTACGTCGGCATCTTGTTCGATAGAGCCTGATTCACGAAGGTCTGAAAGCATTGGCTTCTTATCGGAACGTTGTTCTGGTGAACGGTTGAGCTGTGAGATCGCGATAACCGGAACATTTAACTCTTTCGCCATAAGTTTTAGGTGGCGAGAGAATTCAGATACTTCTTGTTGACGGTTCTCAACTTTCTTGCCGCTAGTCATCAACTGCAAGTAGTCGATAACGATCAGCTTAAGGTCGTGGCGCTGCTTTAGGCGGCGGGCTTTAGCGCGGATCTCCATCATTGAAAGGTTTGGAGAGTCATCGATAAACAAGGGTGCTGCTGAAATTTCGCCCATACGGCGTGCGAGCTTCGACCATTCTTCATCGCTTAATTGACCGGCGCGAATATTATTTAAACCAACGCGCGCTTCAGCGGACAACATACGCATCGTGATTTCAGAGCGCGACATTTCCAGCGAGAAGATAACTGATGTTTTGCCATCGTGAATTGATGCATGTCGTGCGATATCAAGGCCGAGAGTTGATTTACCGACTGCAGGACGCGCCGCCAAGATAATCATGTTTCCTGGGTGCAGGCCATGTGTAAGTAAATCTAGATCGCGGAAACCAGTCTTAACGCCTTCAATACCTGTTCCCTTTTGAATCGCTTCGATTTCATCAAGTGCTTCAGGTAGCAACGTTGCAAGTTGTACATAATCTTCTGAAGTACGACGTTCGGTTACTGCATAAACTTCAGCTTGCGCTTGATCAACCGCGTCATCAACTTCGCCTTCGACGTTGTAGCCGAGTTGCACAATCTTGGTGCCAGCTTCAACAAGGCGGCGCATGATCGCGTGTTCGCGAACAATCTTTGCGTAGTAACTTGCATTGGCTGCAGTTGGAACAGATGAAATTAAAGTGTGTAGGTAAGGTGCGCCACCGGCGCGTGCGATGTCGCCGCGCTTTGTGAGCTCTGCGGAAACTGTGACCGCGTCCGCTGGTTCGCCGCGACCATAGAGATCGAGAATTGCATCGTAAATTAATTCGTGCGCCGGGCGATAGAAATCGCGTTCGCGTAAAATTTCAAGGACATCTGCAATTGCATCTTTAGATAAGAGCATTCCGCCGAGAACAGATTGTTCTGCGATTAAATCTTGTGGGGGTGTGCGCTCAAACTCGGCGCCCACATTGTTATACGAGGCGTTGGCTCGCGAAGAGTTATTGGGTAATTCAGCGATGCTCACGGGTGTAACTTCCCACCTTGCACTGACAAAAGCGAAGGCACCTGGGGATAAGGCTGTGTATAAAGGGGTGGATAAGCGCCTTTTCCTGTGTAAATCCCTGTGTGCAGGGTGTGGGTAACTATTCTTTTTTTCAATCTTTTCAAGGAAAGCGCAGGTCAGGAAGGGGTAGCACTCACTGTTGGCTGTGCATGAAAGTAAATTCTCACTTCTCAACTGATGAGATTTAGCTTTTCTAAAGAAAAAACCCCGGCCACATTAGCGACCGGGGTTTTCTTTAATTACTTTTACTTACTTACCAGCAACAACCTTTACGGTCACTGTTGCAACAACTGAGTGTGCAAGTGAGACCTTAACTGTGTGCTCGCCAGCCTTCTTGATATGTCCAGCAGTCTTGATGCTGTGACGATCGATATCGACGCCTGCTGCTGCCTTAATGGCTGCTGCGATGTCTTTATCTGTGACAGAACCGAATAGGCGGCCAGCTGTTCCAGCTTTTACGCTGACAGTAACTGCTGCCTTTTCAAGTGATGCCTTGATCTCTTTAGCGTGATCGATATCGCGGACTTCACGTGCAGCGCGAGCGCGACGGATTCCTTCGATCTGCTTTTCGCCACCAAGTGACCATGCGATTGCAACGCCACGTGGCAACAAGAAGTTGCGTGCGTAGCCATCTTTAACAGTTACTACATCGCCGGCTGA
>JBIIRS010000065.1:0-6463 GCA_044341425.1 Candidatus Planktophila sp.
ACCGTTCTTCGATTTGGAGGCCGATATCGCGGCCAATTACGGTGGAATCGGTGCGGTTATCGGACATGAAATCGGCCATGGTTTCGATGATCAAGGTTCTAAATTCGATGGCGATGGAAACATGATTGATTGGTGGACCCAATCCGATCGCACCGAGTTTGAAAAGCGCGCCAATATGTTGATCAAGCAATTCGATGCGTTGTACCCAGAAGAGACCCCGGATATCCACGTTAATGGCGCTCTAACGGTCGGAGAAAACATCGGAGACCTTGGTGGCCTAGCAATCGGCTTTAAGGCTTATAAATTGGCTCTAAAGGGCGCCACAGCGCCTGTAATCGATGGTTTAACGGGTGAACAACGTTTCTTCTTATCTTGGGCGCAAGCCTGGCGCGGAAAGGTGCGTGCAGAAGAACTACGCCGTCGTATCGCAACAGATCCGCACTCTCCATATGAGTTCCGCTGCAACGCGATCGTTGCCAACCTAAGCGATTTTTACGACGCCTTTGAAGTAACCGAGGGCGATAAGTTATGGCTGGCCGAGAAAGACAGAGTTGAGATCTGGTAACCAATCGCTCGAAGGTCTAACTTACAGATATGAAGATTCGTGCCGCAGTATTGGTTGCCCCTGGGCGCTATGAAGTCCAAACTTTTGACCGCCCCAAGTTAGAAGATGGGGCGCTGTTGATGCGCGTTGAACTATCTGGAATCTGCGGCACCGATAAACACACCTACCAAGGTGAGACTAAACAATATGCCGGTACTGAATCCGAGACCGATACGCCTTTCCCGATAATCCAAGGACATGAAAATGTTGGAATTATTGAGGAGCTAAGCCCGGCGCTAGAGGAAGGCGGTGATTTCTACCAAGCACCTGTAAAAGTTGGGGACCGAATAGTTATGTGCCCAGACATGATCTGTGGCAAATGTTTCTACTGCACGCACATCCAAGGCTATACCTGGTGCTCAAAATCTCAATGCTACGGAAATAGTTTTACAAGTGCGCAGTGGCCTCATCTATTAGGTGGCTGGGCTGAATATATGTATTTCAAGCCAGGCACTTTCTTCTATAAAGTTCCAGAAAACATTCCTCCGAAAGTTGCAGTCCTAGCCGAACTAATGGCTTGCGCAGCATCCCTTGATAAATTAAAAGATTTCAGTTCCTACTCAATTGAAGGCTTTACAACGGGTGACACGGTTGTAGTTTTTGGCGTAGGACCACTTGGTTTATTGCACCTTGCCAAACTGGGCATCATGGGAGCCGGAAAGATCATTTGCTTTGATAAATCTGATTACCGATTAGATCTTGCTAAAAAATTTGGAGCAGATTTAACAGTAAACGTAGATAAGACCAGCCAGAGCGAGCGCCTTAAGTTGATTCACTCGCTAACTGGCGGCATCGGTGCTGACGTAGTTCTACACATGACCAATCGTCCCGAGCCGGTAATAGAAGGCATCGAAATGTTGCGCCGTGGTGGCACATTGCTCGAGATGGGCAACTTCGCAGATACTGGTGAGGTGTCAATTAGCATGCACCGCCACGTTCTGAGTAAGAACTTGCGACTAATTGGGCTCTCCAACCACCCAATCAATGCCTACGGGCCATCTCTTAAACTCTTTGGTAAGTATGCAAAACAATATCCATTCGCAGATCTGGTAACTCACGAATTTGGGCTAGATCAGGCAGATGAAGCAATGCAGGTTTCTATGTCGCCACAATCTGGAAAAGTTGTAATTAATCCCTGGCTCTAATTAGTTTTCAGGGAAGTGGCAAGCCACTTGAGATGCACCGAGCTGTACCAACTGAGGCACTTCGGTGCGGCACTTATCTTGCGCCTTCCAACAACGGGTATTAAATACACAACCTGATGGTGGATTAATTGGGCTAGGTAGATCGCCGGTCAAGATGATGCGTTCGCGGGTGCGTTCAGATCGTGGATCTGGCAGCGGCACCGCAGATAAAAGCGCTGTTGTGTAAGGATGGCGCGGCTTGTCGTAGAGATCAGCAGTTGCTGCGATCTCCATCATCTTGCCGAGGTACATAACTGCCACGCGATCTGAAATATGTTGCACCACCGATAAATCGTGGGCGATAAAGACCATGCTGATCTTCTCTTCTTCTTGCAGATCTTCGAGCAAGTTAATTACTTGGGCTTGGATCGACACATCGAGGGCTGAAACAGGTTCGTCAGCAACGATAAAACGTGGCTTTAAAGCAATCGCGCGAGCGATACCGATGCGCTGGCGCTGTCCGCCCGAGAACTCGTGTGGGTAACGGTTGTAGTGCTCTGGGTTTAAGCCAACGCGTGCCATTAAGTTTTGCACGGCAGTCTTAACGCCTTCTGGTGGAGTGATTCCCTGAATTTCAAAGGGCGCAGAAATAACCTTGCCGATTGTCTGGCGCGGATTTAGCGCAGAGTATGGATCTTGAAAGATGATCTGCATCTGGGCACGGATAGCGCGCATCTTGCTCGCTTTGAAATCTGTGATGTCTTGATCTTCGAAGATTAACTTTCCAGAAGTAGGTTCAGTTAACTTCAAGATTGTGCGGCCCGCAGTTGTCTTGCCACAACCGGATTCACCTACGAGGCCAAGAGTTTCGCCAGCCTTTAGCTCGAAGGAGATGCCGTCGACAGCCTTTACTACTTCCTTTTCACCGCGCTTGCCTTTGCCGGTTGGGAAGTGCTTAACGAGGTTATCTACCTTAAGAATTACATCGCTCATGACTGTAACTCCTTTAGCTCTTTAGCAAATAAATCATGGCGCAAAGCTTCAGGGATATGGCAGCGAGAGCGATGCGTTGCTGATGTGCCGATTAGCGCTGGCTTGGTTGTATTGCAACCGGCTTCAGAGGAATGCTGCTTGTACTCACAACGTGGCGCAAATGGGCAGCCAACTGGCAGGTTGATAAGTGATGGTGGTTGTCCCGGAATCGCCTTAAGGCGCTCGTTCTTTGAAGAAACGCGTGGCACTGATTTAAGAAGTCCGAGTGTGTAAGGAGCAAGCGGTGAGTAGAAGAGGTCATCGACTGGGCCTTCTTCAACGATGCGTCCGGCATACATAACATTTACGCGGTCTGCCACTTGTGCAACAACGCCAAGGTCGTGGGTAATCAACAAGATACCCATATTAAATTCTTTCTTAAGCTTTGAAAGTAGCGCCAAGATCTGGGCTTGCACAGTTACATCTAGCGCAGTCGTTGGTTCATCTGCGATCAAGATCTGTGGCGAGTTCATCAAAGCCATTGCGATCATTACGCGCTGGCGCATACCGCCCGAGAACTGGTGTGGAAATTCCACGGCGCGCTTTGCTGGCTCTGGGATGCCGACGAGATCTAGCATTTCAATGGCGCGAGCCATTGCTTCTTTCTTCTTACCTGGGTTGTGTACCAAGTAGGCCTCGGCAAGCTGGTTGCCGATCTTGTAATAAGGATGAAGTGAAGACATTGGATCTTGGAAGATCATCGCAACTGCGCGACCACGGATATCTCGGATCTGTTCATCATTTAGCGAGACAACATCCTTAAAGGTTCCGCCATCGTTTAGTGAAATTGATCCAGAGATTTGGGCTGATCCCTTTTTATGTAGGCCCATTACCGAAAGGCTCGTTACAGTTTTACCAGAACCTGATTCGCCCACGATGGCAACAGTTTCACCAGCGTTTAACGTAAGTGAAACGCCATCTACAGCGCGCACTGCTCCGTCATCAGTCTTAAATGAGACGTGCAGATCTTCGATGCGAAGAAGTTCGCTCATGTGATGCGCACCCGTGGATCAAGTACTGCATACAACATATCAACGATCAAGTTCATGACGATTACGACCGTCGCCGCCAGAATTGTTGTTGCAAGAACTACCGATAAATCAAATTCATAAACCGAACGCAGCGTTAAGCGGCCAAGTCCTGGAAGGTTGAAGATAGTTTCAGTAATGATTGCTCCACCAATTAGTCCAGCAAAGTCGAGTCCAGCCAAAGTAATCAATGGGGCTAGCACCGCACGAAGCGTGTGCTTAAAGAAGACAACGCGTTCTCCAACACCTTTTGCACGAGCGGTACGTATGTAATCCTCGCCCAACGTCTCAAGAAGAGCGGCGCGCGTAAAGCGGGTGTAGATCGCGGCATAGGCGATCGCCAAGGTGATCCAAGGCAAGATGAAGTATTGGAAGAACCCAAATGGGTTATCAAAGATTGAGACATAACCCGAGAGTGAAAGTGGAACTAGCTTCCATTTAATTGTCACCCAGATAAGAAGGGCAAGACCAGTAACGAATGTTGGAAGCGATGTTGCTAGAAGTACGAAGACTGATGAGCCAGTATCTGGCCAACGATTTTTAAATTTAGCAGCGACTATTCCAAGCCCAATTCCGACGGTTAGCCAGAGGAGAAGTGCACCGATTGCCAAGCTGATTGTGATTGGTAGAGCTTCAACAAGCATGTTGGTAACGCAGGCATTTTCGTTAAATGAATATCCAAATGATGGAGCTGGGCAGGAAAAGGCTGAACTTCCAGAACCGTAAGTGCGACCAAGGAAGATTCCAGATAAGAAGAGCCAGTACTGCTCATAAATTGGTTTATCGAAACCGAGACGAATTCGATTTGCTTCAACGATCTGATCTGTACAGCGCTGACCACATGTGAGTGCGGCTGGATCAAATGGGAGCAGAGAGAAGATTCCAAAGACAACGGCTGAGACGATAAGGATTGTAAGTGCGGCAAATATCGCGCGACGTCCGATGAACTTCAACATCTTTTACAATCCCTTCTAAATCTAAACACTGAAATTAATTTTTATTAACCTATCAGTAAGAAGGTACTTCCGACGCCAATTGCTCAGCGCCGGAAGTACCTGTCTCTACTGCTTACTTGCGCTACTTAAAGCGCTTGCAGGTAAAGATTTGGATTAGTTGTTAATCCAGATCTTTCCGTATGCAGGGTTACCCTGAGGTACCCAGAAGAAGACGTTTGCAAGCTGTGAGCCCCAAACTTCCTGTGCCTTACCAAACAGAGTTGGCAATACCCAGAATTGCTTCATTGCATATGCATCTAGTTCTTTCCACATCGCTGCTTGCTTCTTGCGATCAGTTGTCTTCATCGCAATGTTGACCTTATCTTCGAAGGCCTTGTAAGCAGGATCTGCAGTGTTCTGTGAGATGTTAAATCCACCGAATGATGCAAATAGTTCTGGAATAACTGTTGAAGCATTTGCCCAGTCAGCACCCCAGCCAGAAGTAGAAAGATCCTTCTGCTTTGCTGGATCCATCACAGTTGGGTAGTAACCCGCGCTGATGATGTTGAACTTAACCTTGATTCCAGCGCGAGCATATGCAGCCTCGTTGATTGGAATAGTGTCGTTAAGTGTTGCAGACGAACGAACGTCGATTGTGATTCCATCTTCAGTTGCCTTCTTGTAATCAGCAGGACACTTGGTCTTTGCTGTTTCCATTAGAGCCTTAGCCTTAACGATATTTCCTTCAGGCTTGAAGTCTGGGCTTCCTGGACCAACGACCTTGGTAGGTGCGTAGTCAAGAGCTACAAGTGGGCTGATAACGCCAGTTGCATATGAACCTGCGAACTGTGGTCCGCCTGCATAGTCAAGAAGCGCCTTGGCATCACGTGAGTGATACATAGCTTCGCGAATTTCCTTGCAAGGCATCGCCTTAACGTTAAATGCAAGGTAGAGAGCGTATGGATCTGAGTTGTTCATGCGACGGTTCTTAAGCTTTGGATCGTCGAAGAACTTGCTCTTATTTGAAGGAAGTGGTCCACCAAAGTTCATCGCTGTTGGGATTGTGTCTTCCAACATGATCTGGTCGATTACTTCTTCATCAAGACCGAACTGAATGATTACTTCGTCTGGATACGGTGTACGAACTGTGTCAGATGCTTTTGACCAGTTTGAGTTACGGATCATGCGAAGTTGGTTCGCGCTATTTTCAACGATCTTGTATGGACCTGTTGATTGTGGGTTCAAGGTGTACTTATCGCCTGTGTCCTTCTTCTTCTGGACTGGTGAGATAACACCGTATGTAGCCAAGTAGTTGAAGTCAGCAACTGATTTGTTCAGTTGGAAAGTAATTGTGCGGTTATCCGCTGAGCATGAGACTGCCTTCTTGTAAGCATCTTGTCCAGCCTTAGTGCTCTTGTATGGACCTGTGTAGATTGAATTTCCATCTTTATCTTTTGGAATATCAAGCCATGCAAGTAGGTAGCCAGGTCCGTTGTTGATTACATCTGTTGCGAATACGCGAGATGAACCGTATTGGACGTGCTCACATGTGATTGGAGTTCCATCTTCAAACTTTGTGCCTGGACGAAGTGTGAACTTCCATGTCTTAGCAGAGTTGCTTGGAACACCAGTGTTAGTTGCTAGGTCAGGAACAATGTTCGCTCCTGCTGCACCTGGAACTGGGTTGTATGCAACCAAAGTGCGTGTGTGGAAAGCATTCATGAACGCGAGGTCGCGTCC
>JBIIRS010000066.1:0-6220 GCA_044341425.1 Candidatus Planktophila sp.
TATGCCAGCCATGGCGAATCCTGGTCGATGGCGATCTCACTTCGTATTGGATCATTTAACTTACTTAAATCTGAAGGCGCCGAACCTATTTTAATTCTCGACGATATCTTCGCCGAGTTAGATACCACGCGCCGCGCACAGCTAACTTCAGTTACAAAGATGGCTGAGCAAACAATTATTACCGCCGCAGTTGAAAGTGATCTACCTCCAGAGTTATTATCAATTAAGTACTACGTATCTCCAGGTGTAGTAAGTAAAGAAAGGGCAACCGATGTCTAAACGCGATCTTGCCCTGGATTTATTTCGCAGCTACAAAACTGGCTTTATTAAAAAAACTAAAGTGGTTGAAGAGCGCACTTCCAAACCCGGAGACCCAACTCTTATCAATGAAGTAATCGAAGATTTAATAACGCAGCGTGATTGGCATTTAGGAATCGCTGAAGGAACGCTCTTCTCAAATTGGAAATCAATTGTTGGTGACGAGATCGCATCTCACACAACACCACTCTCGCTTCTTGATGGCGCACTACTTGTGCAATGTTCATCAACCGCATGGGCAACACAATTAACCGCAGTTGGCTTAGATCTTCTCCACTCAGTTCAAAAAAGCGCCCCCGATGCCGGTGTGCAATCTTTAAACTTCATTGGGCCACAGGCGCCCTCATGGAAGCGCGGCCTTCGCACTATTAAAAATGAACGCGGCCCGCGCGACACCTACGGCTAGAAAAAACCCCCAACCCACTAGGAACCCTCACCCGCGCGCGGAAAACGGCGCATTACCCACACCCAAGGCTTATTGTGGCTAGCGCCTTTTCTTTTTACCGATAGGATAAGAGCGCTTAGTTAAGGAATTCCCCTTCTAGGTGCCTTTTAAGACCAGAACCTGATTTTGTGAGGGAGCCTTTAGTGTCCGAAAAGACCGGCGGTTACGACGCCAGCTCGATCACCGTCCTTGAGGGCCTCGATGCTGTCCGTAAACGCCCCGGCATGTATATCGGCTCAACTGGCGAACGCGGCCTCCACCACCTGGTCTATGAAGTCGTCGACAACTCTGTAGATGAAGCGCTCGCAGGTTATTGCGATGAGATCAATGTGACTTTAATGCCTGACGGCTCACTGCAATGTATCGACAACGGTCGCGGCATCCCAGTTGATATCCACCCAGTTGAAAAGAAGCCCGCACTCGAAGTTGTTCTTACAGTTTTACACGCCGGCGGAAAATTCGGCGATGGCGGTTACTCAGTCTCTGGTGGTCTGCACGGTGTCGGTATTTCTGTTGTTAATGCGCTTTCAACCGATCTTTCAGTTGATGTACAACGCGATGGTTTCTTCTGGTCGCAAAGTTACAAACTCGGTGTTCCAACCGCGCCAGTTAAAAAAGGTGAAGCATCAACCAAGACCGGCACAACAGTTCAATTCTGGCCATCTACCGAAATTTTTGAAACTACAGATTTCTCATTTGAAATTTTATCTACCCGTTTCCGTGAGATGGCTTTCTTAAATAAAGGCTTACGTTTGACCCTTACTGATATGCGCCCTGGCCACGTTGACGATAAAGGCGAGCCTTTATACGTAAATTACAAATACGACGGCGGTATCGCAGATTTCGTAAAACACCTCAATTCAACGCGCGGTGAAACCCACAAATCAATTATCTTCTTTAACGCCGAAGATAAGAAAGCCAAACTCTCACTTGAGATCGCTATGCAATGGAACGCCGGGTTCTCTGAATCTGTCTACACCTTCGCAAACACTATTCACACACACGAAGGTGGAACTCACGAAGAAGGTTTCCGCACCGCACTTACATCTGTTGTAAATAAATTTGGCGAAGAAGCCGGATTCATCCGCAAGAAAGAAGATCGCCTAACTGGTGATGATGTTCGCGAAGGTTTAACTGCGATCGTTTCTATCAAACTTGGCGAGCCACAATTTGAAGGCCAGACAAAAACCAAACTCGGCAACACAGAAGCAAAATCATTTACCCAAAAGGCTGTCAACGAGTTTTTAACGCAATGGTTTGAACAGAATCCACAAGAAGGCAAAGACATTGTTCGCAAGAGCATCGATGCCGCAGCAGCACGCGTTGCAGCACGCAAAGCGCGCGATCTATCGCGTAATCGCAAAGGTTTACTCGAAGGCCGCGGCATGCCCGGCAAGCTCGCAGATTGCCAATGGACCGATCCATCCAAGTGTGAGCTCTATATCGTTGAAGGTGACTCTGCAGGCGGCTCCACTAAAGGTGGACGCGATTCGCGTAACCAAGCGGTACTTCCAATTCGCGGAAAAATTCTTAACGTTGAAAAAGCCCGCATCGATCGCGTACTACAAAACAACGAAGTACAAGCGTTGATTACCGCACTTGGAACTGGCGTTCATGAAGATTTCGATATTGAAAAACTTCGCTACCACAAGATTATTTTGATGGCCGATGCCGATGTTGATGGTCAACATATCCGCACACTTCTCTTAACTTTATTGTTCCGCTTTATGCGCCCACTTATTGAAAAAGGCTTTGTTTACTTGGCCCAACCACCACTTTATAAAATTAAATGGGGCGGTAAAGATCCAATTGAATATGCCTTCTCTGATCGCGAACGCGATGGCATGATCAAAATCGGTCTCGATGCCGGTAAGCGCTTACCAAAAGATGACGGTATCCAACGCTTTAAAGGCCTTGGCGAAATGCCAGCGAAAGAACTTTGGGATACAACAATGGATCCTGAGCACCGCGTGCTAATTCAAGTAACTCTGGAAGATGCATCGGCAGCCGATGATCTCTTCTCTGTTCTTATGGGTGAAGATGTAGAACAACGCCGCGCATTTATTCAACGTAACGCTAAAGATGTTAGATTTTTGGATATCTAAATGGCTGACGATAAAAAACCTAAAGATGTAGTTCCTGTCGATCGCACTGGCATGGTTAACCCCGGCGATGATTTCGATCGTATTGAAACCGTTGACCTACAAGTCGAAATGGCGCGTTCATATCTCGACTACGCGATGTCAGTCATCGTTGGTCGCGCACTGCCAGATGTGCGCGATGGATTAAAGCCAGTTCACCGCCGCGTTCTATATGCGATGTACGACGCTGGTTACCGTCCAGATAAGGGTTACTACAAATCTTCTCGCATCGTCGGTGATGTCATGGGTAACTATCACCCACATGGTGACACTGCGATCTATGACACCGTTGTTCGTTTAGCCCAGCACTGGTCTCTGCGCTATCCATTGGTAGATGGCAACGGAAACTTCGGTTCTCCCGGCAATGATCCAGCTGCAGCAATGCGTTATACCGAAGCCCGCCTATCGCCTATCGCGATGGAGATGATGCGCGATATCGATGAAGACACCGTTAACTTCTCACCAAACTACGACGGCCGCTCACAAGAGCCAGATGTTCTACCAAGTCGTTTTCCAAACCTGCTTGTAAATGGTTCTGCCGGTATCGCAGTTGGTATGGCGACAAATATTCCGCCACACAACTTACGAGAAATTACTGAAGGTGTTATCTACGCTCTTAAAAATCCGGATATCAAACCTGAAGAGCTGCTAAACGAACTTCTAAAGATTGTTAAAGGCCCAGATTTCCCAACGAAGGCTTTAATCGTTGGACGCACGGGCATCGAAGAGGCTTACCGCACCGGCCGTGGCTCAATCACTATGCGCGCGGTTGTGCAGGTCGAAGAAATTAATAAGCGCGCCTGTCTTATAGTTTCTGAACTTCCTTACCAAGTTAACCCAGATAACTTAGCCCTTAAGATCGCTGAGCTTGTTAAAGATGGCAAAATCAAAGGCATCGCCGATGTGCGCGATGAAGGTAACGAGCGTCTAGGCCAACGTCTAGTAATCGTCTTACAGAACAGCGCTATCCCGAAAGTTATTTTAAATAACCTTTACAAGCAGACTCAATTACAAGATACCTTTGGCGCAAATATGTTGGCACTTGTCGATGGCGTGCCACGCACCCTACGTTTAGATGAATTCATTAAGTTCTACATCGAGCACCAAGTTGAAGTAATTATTCGCCGGACCAAATATCGTTTAGCTGAAAAAGAAAAACGCGCCCACATCTTGCAGGGCTACCTCAAAGCGCTAGATGCCCTTGACGCAGTTATCGCTTTAATCCGTGCATCAACAACCCCTGAAGAAGCGCGCACCGGTTTGATGAAGCTACTTGATGTTGACGAAGTGCAAGCAAATGCAATTCTCGACATGCAACTCCGCCGTATTGCTGCGTTGGAACGCCAGAAGATTAACGACGAATACAACGGACTTATGTCCGATATCGTCGAACTAAATGAGATCTTGGCCAGTGAAGCAAAGCAGCGCCAGATAATCGTTTCCGAGCTCACCGACCTAACGGCAAAGTACGGCGATGAACGCCGCACCCAAATTGTTGCTAGCGAAGGCGATTTCTCTGCTGAAGATTTGATCCCAGATCAAGATGTAGTTGTAACAATTACCCGTGGTGGTTATGCAAAGCGCACCAACGCCGATCTCTATAAATCACAACGTCGCGGCGGACGCGGCGTAAAAGGTGCAGCGCTAAAGCAAGATGACGTTGTCGACCACTTCTTCGTTGCCAGCACACACGACTGGTTATTGTTCTTTACCAACCAAGGTCGCGTGTACCGCGCCAAAGTGCACGAACTTCCAGATGCTGGTCGCGATGCGCGCGGACAACATGTTGCAAACTTGATGGCCTTCAAACCAGAAGAGCTAATTGCACAAGTCTTGTCATTTAAGGATTACACCGCTTCCCCTTATCTGGTTCTTGCAACTAAAACAGGTTTGGTTAAGAAGACTCCACTTACCGAGTACGACTCACCTCGCACCGGCGGGCTAATTGCAATCTCACTAAAACCTGGTGATGAAGTTGTATCAGCAGCGCTCGTTAACAAGGGCGATGAATTACTTCTCGTATCCAAGAAAGCGATGTCGCTTCGCTTTGCCGCAGATGATGAATCACTTCGTCCAATGGGTCGCTCTACCAGCGGTGTAATCGGAATGAAGTTCCGCACCGATGACGAACTCTTAACAATGGCGCGCATCGATTCACAAACAGCAACTTCTTTTGTATTTACCGCAACCGACGGCGGTTACGGAAAGAAAACCCCACTCGATGAATATCGTTTACAAGGCCGCGGTGGTATCGGAATCAAGGCCGCCAAAATCGATGAAAATTCACGTGGTTCACTTGTTAGCGCACTAGTTCTCGCAGATACCGATGAAATCTTGGCGATCACATCTGCCGGAACCGTTATGCGCACACCAGCTGCCGAGGTCCGCCAGACCGGCCGCGATTCAATGGGCGTTCGCTTGGTTAACCTCGATGAAGGCGTCGCACTGGTCTCTGTTACACAGAACCAGGAAGATGAGATTTCAGCGAAATAACGCTACGCTCTGCCTTCTGCGCTAAGGCGTGCGTTTTGGTCTCTTGAAGAAGTTCAAGTAACCTAGCGCTTCTGCATTAAAGAGAGATCTTTCTTGCGGGCCCATAGCTCAGCCTGGTTAGAGCGCTTCCCTGATAAGGAAGAGGTCGGTGGTTCAAGTCCACCTGGGCCCACCCGTTCTAATACGGGGACCTAGCTCAATTGGTAGAGCACCGCCTTTGCAAGGCGGGGGTTAGGGGTTCGATTCCCCTGGTCTCCACAATTCTTAATTTCATTCATCCACTTAAACGATTGGCTACAAAGATGTCATCACAAGCTACTCTCCATACAACACTCGGCGACATTGTTATCGAGCTGTACCCAAATCACGCACCAAAGACAGTTGCAAACTTTGTTGAACTTGCAACTGGTGCAAAAGAGTGGACCGATCCACGCGATGGCAAGAAGACAACTGCAAAGTTGTATGACGGAACAGTTTTTCACCGTGTCATTTCAGGTTTCATGATTCAAGGCGGAGATCCACTCGGAAAAGGTTTCGGCGGACCGGGCTACCAATTTGCTGACGAATTCCACGGCGAACTTCAATTCGATGCGCCATACATTCTTGCAATGGCTAACTCAGGCCCAGGAACAAATGGTTCACAGTTCTTTATCACTGTTGCACCAACAACTTGGTTAAACCGCAAACACACCATCTTTGGAGCAGTTAAAGACCCTGCTTCTCAGGCTGTTGTAGAAAAGATCGGTTCAACACCAACAGGCGCTCAAGATGTTCCTGTTACGCCAGTTGTAATCAATAGCGTCACAATCGCTTAACTTTTAAC
>JBIIRS010000006.1:0-20408 GCA_044341425.1 Candidatus Planktophila sp.
CGCCAATTGTTGGAGAGTAAGAACGTTCGTTGTCGTTTACTACAATTACTAAATTTCGCTCTTCTGTAGCGGCTATATTGTTAAGCGCCTCCCAAGACATACCGCCGGTGAGTGCGCCATCGCCAACCACAACAACTACATGGCGATCACTTTGCCCAGTACGTGAAAATCCGTAGGAAATTCCATCGCCCCAAGAGAGCGCAGTTGAGGCGTGCGAGTTTTCAATTACATCGTGTTCGCTCTCGCTGCGATTTGGGTAACCAGCGATTCCACCGCGTTGGCGCAGACCATCGAAACTATCTGCCCGTCCGGTAATAATTTTGTGTACATACGATTGATGCCCGGTATCAAAGAGCACCACATCTCGCGGTGAATCAAAGACGCGATGGATTGCCACAGTTAACTCGACAACGCCTAAGTTGGGGCCTAAATGGCCGCCGGTCTTAGAGACTTTTTCGATAAGGAATTGGCGAATCTCTTCACTTAACTTATCTAGCTGTGCGCGATCCAGCGCCTTAACATCAGCGGGACTTTTAATCGACTCGAGCACGTGCTTAGTCTAGTTAAGGCCCTGCAGTTACGCGATATTTAGGCGAGTATCTGGCTATTTCTTCGCGCAGCTACTGAAGTAGCTGACGTAGAACGTACTGCATGATTCCACCGTGGCGATAATAATCACCCTCACCTGGCGTATCGATACGAACCTTTGCAGTAAATCTCTTATCCCCTGCTGTAACTGTTACCTCTTTCGGAATTCCTCCGCCATTTAGCGCAGTGATTCCGGAGATCGCAAATGTCTCATCGCCCTTGAGTCCCAGGCTCTGTGCAGTATCGCCATTAGTAAATTGCAATGGAAGAACTCCCATTCCAATGAGGTTCGAACGATGAATACGCTCAAAGCTTTCAGCGATCACTGCGCGAACCCCAAGGAGCGCAGTGCCCTTTGCAGCCCAGTCGCGAGATGAACCTGATCCATACTCTTTTCCGGCCAAGATAACTAAAGGTACGCCGGCTGCTTGGTAAGCAACTGATGCATCGTAAATTGTTGATTGTGCGCCGTTATCAAGGAAGTTGCGAGTAAAGCCACCTTCTACGCCATCTAGCAACATATTCTTTAAGCGAATATTTGCAAAGGTGCCGCGAATCATTACTTCGTGGTTTCCACGGCGTGATCCATATGAGTTGAAATCTGCGCGCGCTACGCCATGTGCCTCAAGGTACTTACCTGCAGGTGAATCTGCTTTGATATTTCCTGCAGGTGAGATGTGATCTGTTGTTACAGAATCTCCGAGGATTGCTAGAACTCGTGCACCAGCGATATCGGTAACTGGCTTTGGTTGCGCAGGCATTCCATCAAAATATGGAGGTTTGCGAACATAAGTTGATTGCGCATCCCATTCGAATGTCTTGCCTGTTGGTGTATCAAGTGATTTCCAACGGTGATCGCCATCAAAGACAGTTGCATAATCTTTCTTAAACATCTCAGATGAGATAGAAGAATCAATTACATCCTGAATCTCTTTCGCACTTGGCCAGATATGTGCCAGGAGAACTTCCTTGCCATCCTTATCGGTACCAAGTGAATCCTTTTCAAAGTCGTGGTTCATAGTACCTGCAAGCGCATAGGCAACTACAAGTGGAGGTGAAGCTAAGTAATTCATCTTCACATCAGGGCTAATGCGGCCTTCAAAGTTACGGTTTCCAGAGAGAACAGCGGTTACAGCAAGATCGTGTTCGTTAACAGATTTGCTGATTTCTACTGGAAGCGGACCAGAGTTTCCGATACAAGTTACGCAGCCGTAGCCAACGAGGTGGAAACCAAGTGCTTGCATATATTGAGTTAGGCCAGCGCGATCGTAGTAATCGGTAACAACTTTTGATCCTGGTGCCAAGGTTGTCTTGACCCATGGCTTTGATGTCAGGCCGCGTTCTACCGCTTTCTTGGCAAGTAACGCAGCGCCGATCATTACTGAAGGATTTGAGGTATTTGTACAAGAGGTTATTGATGCAATTACGACGTCACCATTTTTAATGGTGGTCTCCTTTGCGCCAACCTTTACTGGGTAAGCCTCTTTGCCAGTCTTTTCTGTGAAGTAAGTTGGCAAGATTTTATCGAAAGCCGACTTAGAGTCGCTTAGTGAGATGCGATCTTGTGGGCGCTTTGGTCCAGAGATTGATGGAACAACTGTTGATAGATCTAACTCAACATGTTCTGAATAACGTGGGCTAACTGATGGGTCATGCCACATACCTTGCGCTTTTGCATATTGCTCAACTAGCGCAAGTTGATCTTCGCTTCGTCCAGTTAGGCGAAGGTAGCGAAGGGTTTCATCATCAATTGGGAAGATCGCACAAGTTGAACCATATTCAGGGCTCATATTTCCAATTGTGGTGCGGTTAGCCATCGGTACAGAGACAACACCTGGTCCATAAAATTCAACGAACTTTCCAACGACGCCATGCTTGCGCAAAATCTCGGTAATTGTTAGCGCCATATCTGTGGCAGTTGTGCCAACGGGAAGTGAGCCACTTAGCTTGAATCCAACTACGCGGGGAATCAACATTGAAACTGGTTGGCCGAGCAGAGCTGCTTCCGCCTCGATACCGCCTACGCCCCAGCCGAGAACTCCGAGTCCGTTAACCATCGTTGTATGTGAATCTGTACCAACGACAGTATCTGGGTATGCGCGGAGCACGCCATTTACGGTTCGCGTCATGATTACTCGCGCTAGGTATTCAATATTTACCTGGTGCACGATTCCGGTTCCAGGTGGAACAACTTTAAATTCGTCGAAGGCTCCTTGGCCCCAGCGCAAGAAACGGTAACGCTCGCGGTTGCGCTCATATTCAATATCTGTGTTCTGCTCGAAAGAATCTTTCGTACCGAATACATCTGCGATAACTGAGTGATCGATGACAAGTTCAGCAGGTGCCAATGGATTTACCTTGGCCGGATCTCCCCCGAGATCAACAATGGCTTCACGCATCGTTGCGAGGTCGACTACGCAAGGAACTCCGGTGAAATCCTGCATAACAACGCGGGCTGGCGTAAATTGAATTTCAGTATCTGGTTCAACTGATGGATCCCATTGCGCAAGAGCTTTAATGTGATCAGCGGTGATATTTGCGCCATCTTCAGTGCGTAGTAAATTCTCCAGCAAGACTTTCAGCGAGAACGGCAAACTAGCGGCGCCCTCGATCTTAGAGATATCAAAGATTTCAAAATCTTTGCCGCCAACGTTTAGATTCTTCTTGGCACCTAATGAATTTTTGCTCATCGTTTATCCCTCACTGATTTATCTTGACGTCAAGATACCTTAACTCGCGTAAAAAGTGCAACAGATTCGATGTGTTGCGTCATCGGAAATAGATCGAAGGCGCGAATTTCAGCTAACGCGTACCCCGAACTTTCCAGATAAGCGCTATCTCGAGCAAGGGCGGCAGGATCGCAAGCTACATAAACAATGGCGCGTGGCTTGAGTGAAACCATTGATCCAACTACGTTCTGGCCGGCGCCTTCGCGCGGTGGGTCGAGAATGATTACATCAGCCTTGGAAAATCTCGGCAGAATCTTTTCTACATCACCGGTATGAACGCCGACGTTGGTCTGTTCTGCGAAATTTCTAAGCGCATCCCCGGTTGCAGATTTACTGCCTTCAACGAGATCGATTCGGCCGCTTTCTCCAACTAATTCGATGGCTTGAGATGTGAATAGGCCAACCCCGCCATATAGATCAAGTACATGATCTCCGCTCTTAACTTGAGCGAACTTCAAAACAGCTTCCGTTAGAACTCGTGGCGCATCCTTGTGGCTCTGCCAGAACGAACGCTGCGACACCTCTAATGGAAATTCATTTACTAAATAAGTGGCGACATCAGGCCCTTCAGAAGTTCTCACTGGACTTTCATCACGGGTATATCCCGTTGCAATGGTCCGTTCGCCGGTTGAAGAACCAGAAGAGGAAATAGATACTTCGACTTGTAAATCGCCTTTCCACTTTCGATTACTTAGCTCTTGATATTTCAATTCGGGTTGCAGAATTCGACAATCGGAGACTGGAACAACTTTATTACTGCGAGCTTGCCGGAATCCGAGCGCTCCATCACGAGTTGTTACAGCTGTAAAGCGGGTGCGATAGCCAAGCGGGCCGCCTACTTCTTCTACCCGCACAGTCACCTCTTTCTTGGCGATGCGCGCAAATTGTTCGGTGATTACCTCACTCTTTAGCTGGCGCTGGCGTTCCAGCGAAATATGTTGAAAGTCGCATCCACCGCATCCAGCGCGGTGCGCAAATTGGCAAGGAGCGCTAACGCGATCACTAGATGCGCTCAATACTTTTACGACATCGGCGCGATTAAAGGAAGATCCGATGCTGGTTATCTCAATTTCTACTTCTTCGCCAGGTATCGCGTGACGAACAAAGATCACAGCCCCGAGGTGTCGCGCTATGAAATGGCCGCCATGGGCGATCTTCTCGATGTTGACGACAAAGCGTTGACCTACAGATAGGTCTACTTTTCGTTCTGTTTTTTCCATTCGAGCATCATCTATCGCCATGCACCCAAGCCTAGAGGTGGTAAGTTAAACCTCGTGCACGTCGTGATTATGGGATGCGGTCGAGTTGGTTCCTCTTTGGCGAGCGAACTTGAAGCTGCTGGCCATTCAGTTGCAATTATCGATCAATCTCGTGAGGCTTTCCGTCGCCTTGGCCCAGACTTTAAAGGCCGCACTGTTGCTGGCGTTGGATTCGATCGCGATACCTTGCTTGAGGCCGGAATCGAAACTGCCGATGCATTTGCCGCAGTAAGTAATGGCGATAACTCAAATATTTTGGCAGCCCGTGTGGCCCGCGAAACTTATGGCGTCGCAAATGTTGTGGCACGTATCTACGATCCAGGGCGTGCGGAGATTTACCAGCGCCTTGGAATTCCAACAGTTGCCACTGTTATCTGGGCAACCGATCAGATTCTGCGTCGCCTCGTGCCTGAAGGATCGCTCTCCGAGTGGCGCGATGCCAGCGGAACAATTCAACTCTGTGAGATGCATCCCCATAAAGATTGGTTCGGTCGTCCAATTGCAGAAATTGAATTAGCGATCGAAGCACGTGTTGCGTTCTTAACTCGCCTGGCCGAAGGTTTGATTCCAAATGAACATACAGTTTTGCAAGAGGGCGATCTAATGCACGTAACCGTGCGTGCCGAAAATATCGCCACAGTAGAAGCGATCTTGGCCCGCTCACCTGAGGATCGCTCATGAGAATTGCTATTGCGGGAGCTGGAAATGTGGGTCGTGCGATCGCGCGCGAACTCCTCGATAACGGACATCAAGTACTTTTGATCGATCGTGATCCTAAAGCCCTAAAGATGGAATCCGTCCCAGATGCCGAATGGTTGATGGCCGACGCTTGTGAAATCACTTCGCTCGATAAGGCGGTATTAAATAATTGTCAGGTTTTAGTTGCGGCAACCGGTGATGACAAGGTTAATTTAGTTGCCTCGCTCTTGGCCAAGACTGAATATGGTGTTCCTCGCGTTGTTGCCCGAATCAATCACCCAAAGAATGAATGGCTCTTTGACTCATCTTGGGGTGTAGACGTTGCAGTATCAACGCCACGAATTATCTCAGCGCTAGTTGAAGAAGCGGTAAGCGTAGGAGATGTTGTAAGACTCTTCTCTTTCCGAAAAGGTCAGGCGAACTTAGTTGAGTTAACTCTTCCTGATTCTTCGATGTGCATCGGTAAGACCGTAGAAGAAATTACCCTTCCTGACGATGCATCACTTGCCGCAATCGTGCGTGATGGTCGTGTGATTACTCCGACCCCAACTGATGTATTTAGCGCCGGCGATGAGCTTCTCTTCGTTGCATCAGCAACTGCTGAAGGCTTAATCAAATCCTGCTTTATCGAGCAGTAACTTTACTTTTCAGCGATTTTCGTTGTCGGAACGCTCTTTAGAATCATCCAAGAACCATAGGCGGTAGCCAGAAATAGCGGATATCCCATCGCTAGATTGACTGTGCCAAGTAAATTCACATTTCCACTGCGATAAATTGGATATTGCACAGCGATGCGCGCAAAGAACATCCCAACCCAGAGCCAACTAGCCCGCTTGTATGCACGTGCGCGCGCTGGATCTTTGCGCCATTGCAGGTTCTCGCCCAGAATTGGCCCGAGCAGTAGACCAAGGATTGGCCATCCCGCCAAGTTGGCAATTAAGTAAACGCTTCCATACCCAAGGTTGGTAAGTAACTTAGGAATATAGAGATCGCTGGCATTACCGGTGCGGTTAGCAAACCATGCACAGATTAACGAGCCAATTAAACCTGAGACGGCATGTTGAATCGTCTCGCGCATGGCCAGGCGAATAATTGTTAGCAGTGCTGATACTGCGACAGATGCAATGAGGGCGCTTTGCAGTTGATCTGTAACGTTGAAAACAACTAGAAAAATTACTGAAGGAATTCCAGAGTCAATTAAGCCTTTCTTACCTCCAAAGGCGGCGAGAACTTTTGCTTTATCCTCGTGATGTTCTGGATTAATCATGTGCGACCCGTTGATCCAAAGCCATCTACGCCTCGTCCTGATCCAGGAAGGCTCTCGACCTCCAAGAAATCTGCGCGTTCCACCTTTTGAATTACCAACTGCGCAATTCGATCTCCGCGTTTGAATGAAACGCTCTCTTTAGGATCATGATTAATCAAAATCACTTGTAACTCTCCACGATAACCTGCATCAACTGTGCCAGGAGCATTAACCATTGTGACTCCATGTTTAATGGCGAGCCCAGAACGCGGGTGAACTAGCGCAACATAGCCATCGGGAAGAGCGATAGAAATTCCTGTTGGAACTAGCGTGCGCTCCCCCGGTGCAAGAACAACATCAATCCGCGAGACGATATCTGCGCCAGCATCTCCACCTTTGGCATAGCGCGGCAGTGGCAAATCTGGATCTAGCCTTGTGACAAGTACTTGAACGCCCATTATGGATTGATCTCAAATTCAGGATCTACAAAGGCAAGGATCTCAGGGGTCTTGGCGATATGTTCGAGATACTCTTTTGGAGCGTTCTCCAAAAAGTGCGACATCGGAACAATTACAAAGAGCGCTGCCGCTTTTACTGCGATTTCACCGTCAGGGCCTCCAAGGCGACCTTCGGCAGCGGTATAAACCTTACGATTTACCTGACCGGTTATTCGCGCCGTGATATGCAAAGTAGTTCCCATTGGGACAGGTTTTAAAAAGTCAGTCTCTAAACGCGCAGTAACAGCTGGTGCGCGTATCAACCACATTAACTTTCCAAGCGCTTCATCGAATGCAAGTGATAAGAGCCCACCATGCGCCAAGCCAGGTGCGCCCTGATGATTTTCGGTAACTGTAAATTCGGCAGTTAAATCTGCATCTGATCCAGCATGTGCAACTAAATGTAAACCGGTTGGATGAAGTTCGCCGCAACCGAAGCAATGTCCAAAGTGAGATGGAATCTTGGTGCCAATCTCAGGCGCTTTGGGGTGGCGCGGTGGAATTGCTGCACCTTCTGGAGGAGTTGTACTCGGTACGCGACTCATAGCCTCACTTTACTTCATAGTCGTAACTTCATCTACGTCTTCAGGTTATGAAAAGACTAGAATAAAGGTGTGATCTTCAGAGAAGTCCTTAGGCCGCCGATTTGGGTACTGGCCTTTATTTATTTTCTCTTCCTCTCAATAGTTCTCTCAGTTTGGGCAGCGCTCGATAATCGAGCGACGTTGGTCACTCTTGCGCTCTCAACGATTGCGCTGATCTGGATATCAATCTCGATGACTTCAGAGATAACTTTCGATGGAGAAGTTTTAAGGATCGATAAAGCCAATATTGATCGTAAATATCTTGGGAACGTAACGGTTCTTGATAAAAATGCGATGAGATTACTTCGTACCCGAGATGCAGATCCTGCCGCTTATCTGGCAATCAAATTCTGGGAGCCACGTGGGCTGCGCATTGATCTAAACGATTCAAGAGATAAGACGCCATATTGGCTGGTAACGAGCAAACGCGGCGAGGAGATCGCCGCGCTGCTTAATCGTTAAACTGATTACTGAATTACGTTAATTAATTGCACTCTTTACAGACTGCTAGCTTAATTGCACTCTTTACAGACTGCCTTGGCGCCTTCGCCTTTAGCCAGTTGAGTTATGTGATGCACCAAGAAGCATCGTGAACAAGTAAATTCATCGACCTGCTTTGGAACAACGCGCACTGCTAGCTCTTCACCAGATAAATCTGCGCCAGGAAGTTCTAGATTCTCTGCCGCCTCTGCTTCATCGACATCAATCTGACCGGATTGAGCATCGACGCGCTTAGCTTTGAGTTCTTCTAGCGACTCCTCGTGGAGTTCCTCATCCGTCTTTCGGGGGGTGTCGTAATCTGTTGCCACTGCTCTCACCTCACTTCCATATATTCAAAACAACTCGCATCTATTGCTCGTTGCGTACGGGCGCATACTCGCGCACTTACCTGTGATTACCCATTACAACCATCGGCGTGTCGCAGATATTCCCCGTATAGATAAGTAATGACCAGTCTTACTAGGGTGTTTGGGCTGCTTCTATCGCTTTTTACCTTGGCGATATACGCGCTGCTTCTATCGCTTTAGCGAGAGATGCGCCGACCCGCGCATGAATAGCGGTACCACTCTCCACATACTCCTCGGAAAGAATTTCACCAGTCTCATGAATCGCATTCACCAAATCACCGCGGTTGTAAGGAATTATTGAATTTATCTCGATATTTGGCTGCGGTAGCGATTTCTCAATTGCATGTACTAATCCTTCAATTCCAAATCCGGTTCGTGCAGAGAATGCATAACTGTTCTTCTCTCTTCGCAGGATCTCCAGAACGACATCGGGGTTAGCGGAATCAACCTTGTTGATGGCGATAATTTCTGGGATATCTCCCCCACCAATATCGTTTATAACTTCGCGGACGGCACGGATCTGTTCAAAAGGATCTGGATGCGAACCATCAACCACGTGAACGATTAAATCTGCTTCAGATACTTCCTCCAGCGTTGATTTGAAGGCATCAACTAACTGGTGAGGTAGGTGGCGGACGAATCCGACTGTGTCAGAGAGCGTGTAGGTGCGACCATCGGCGGTATGTGATTTGCGCACCGTTGGATCAAGGGTTGCAAACAAGGCATTTTCGACAAGCACGCCAGCATTGGTCAATCGGTTAAGAAGTGATGATTTTCCTGCGTTCGTATAGCCAGCGATAGCCACAGATGGAATGTTGAAGCGTTTCCGTTCTTGGCGTTTGGTATCTCGGGATACCTTCATCTCTGCGATCTCGTGGCGCAACTTAGCCATCTTGTCGCGGATACGACGGCGATCTGTTTCGATCTTAGTTTCACCAGGACCTCGTCCACCAATACCCGCACCGCCGGCGGCGCGACCACCAACTTGGCGAGAAAGTGAATCACCCCAACCGCGAAGACGAGGAAGTAAGTAGGCGATCTGCGCGAGTTCTACCTGCGCCTTACCTTCTTTACTCTTGGCATGCTGTGCAAAGATATCGAGAATAAGTGCGGTGCGATCTACGACCTTTACCTTTAACTTATCTTCAAGTTGTCGCAGTTGTGATGGAGATAGTTCACCGTCGCAAATAACTGTATCCGCCCCACTTGATGCAACTATCTGACGAAGTTCAATTACCTTTCCAGAGCCGATATACGTTGCAGGATCTGGCTTATCTCTTCTCTGGATCAAGCCATCTAGAACTTCCGAACCGGCAGTCTCAGCTAAAGCTTTTAACTCCGCCAAAGAGTTTTCGGCCATCTCGGCGCTACCTTCAGTCCATACGCCAACAAGAACCACACGTTCGAGCTGTAACTGGCGATATTCGGCATCAGAGATATCTTGAAGTTCGGTGGAGAATCCTTTTACCCGGCGAAGTGCGTGACGATCGCTCAGTTCTTGTTGCGGATAAGGATCGTATTCACTTTCATCGGCATCAAAATCTGCTGCTACTCGCGCGCTTTCGCGCAGCAGTTCTTCAAATAAATCGTTATTGCGAGGTTGGTCGTTACTCATGCATCCTGCAAGTAATCGGTTATATCAACATCCTTGATCAGAACTGCTGGGCCAGTCAACGTGGCATTGGCATGCGGATCGATATCTACTACCAATCTTCCGCCCGGAGGGAATATTACCCAGCGCGCTGGCAGAGATGTATTTGTGTGAAGCGTTGCAGCAAGTGCAACTGCACAAGTTCCGGTACCGCATGAACGAGTCTCACCGCTACCCCGTTCGTGCACGCGCATCTTGATCTCTTTATTTGCAGCGATCTCAACAAATTCAACGTTTACACCCTCTGGGTAGATATCTCGCGGCCGCACAACTGGTGCGTCTTTAAGTGATCCGACATCTTCAATCTTTTCTACAAAAACTACAGCGTGCGGATTGCCTACGCTGATGTGATAGCCGTTCCAGATCTTTCCTTCAACGGATGCGGTAACTGCTTCGCCTTCGTCGATAACTTTGCCCATATTTACCGAAATATCATCTTTAGCCGGAACACGTAGATGCTTTACGCCATCTCGGGTATTGATCGCGAAAATACCTTCAGGTTGGTGGCCGCGTTCGACTAAGTATCTAGCCATTACGCGGATGCCATTGCCGCACATTTCAGCCAGTGATCCATCGGCATTTCGGTAATCCATAAACCATTTGCCATCACGCTTGCCAATTTTGATCAGGCCATCTGCGCCGATTCCGGTTTCGCGATTACACATCGCAGCCGTCTGTGAAGTAGTTATCGATATCTCTTCTTCAGGATCAAAGACCACGAGAAAATCGTTCTCGGTGCCGTGGCCATAGGTGGCGATAATTGGAGTATTCATTACGATGTTGAGTTTATCTTCTGCAGAACTGTTTCCAAACGCGGTTGGATCGGTGAAATCCACTTAATTCGCGCATCACGTGAGAACCAAGTCTCTTGGCGACGAGCATATTGCCTCGTGGCGCGTTTGGTCTCCTCGATCGCTTGATCCTCGCTAATCTCACCTGCACGCATGGAGATAACTTGCGCATAACCTAGGGCTCGTCTCGCAGTAGTCGCTTTGGTTATTCCTGCGGTGATCAAAGAATCAACTTCGGCAACCAGGCCTTTGCGCCACATTAGATCAACGCGCGCATCGATGCGATCAGTTAACTTCTCGCGATCCATAACCAGGCCAAATTGCAGAGCATCTGGATACTTGGATGAATCTTCGCGAGGAAGATTTGCGGTAAATGGTTGACCGGTTATCTCGATTACTTCCAGAGCGCGAATTACTCGTCGCACGTTTTGGATATCGATCGCCGCAGCCGCTGCAGGATCGAGAAGCTGGAGTCTTTGAAAAAGTCGGGCTACTCCGAATTCTTCGGCTTCCTGATTTAAACGCTCTCGCACTGCGGGATCAGTATCTGGGAAATTCAAATCATCGAGAATTGCCTTTATATATAAGCCGGTTCCACCAACGATTACCGCATGGTTATTGCGAGCATGAATCTCGGTAATCTTCTTTCGCGCTTGCTCTTGATACCAGGCAACGGTTGCATCTTCAGTTACGTCCAATACATCTAGTAGATGGTGCTCAATCCCTTCGCGTTCTGCCAAAGTTAACTTCGCAGTTCCTATATCCATGCTTCGATAGAGTTGCATCGAATCGGCATTGATTATCTCGGCGCCAATCTCTTTAGCAAGGGCTACCGCAAGATCGCTCTTGCCGGTGGCGGTAGCGCCACAAATAACTATCGTCTTCATGGTTGAGTTATTCAGCGGCGCTTGGCTTGCGAAGAGTCGGGATACCTAATGAAGTTGCTGTTGGTCCTTGCTTTGTGCGAGCTTCGTGGACATCTCCCCCGCGAGTCTTAATATGTGCCAACTCTTTAGCGATTAAGTAATGTGCTGAAGCATCTGTGATTTCTAGGTCTACGAAATCTCCTGGACGCGCTTGGCTGGTTGCATCAAAGTGCACTAGTCGGAAATCTTCAGTCTTTCCAGTTAACCGAGCCTGCGCTTGATCGCGACGTCCTTCAACCTCAGAAACTAGTGCGCGATGCGTCTGACCGATTGACCTTTGATTTACCGCGAGTGAAATCTTCTGCTGATGTTCATGTAAACGCGTGTATCGCTCTCCGACAACTTCTTCAGCGACCTGATTTGGCATAACACCGGCTGGAGTTCCGGGACGAATTGAATACTTGTATGTGTAGGCCGCCGAAAATTGTGCCTGGGTTGTTAAATCAAGAGTTGCTTGGAAATCTTCTTCGGTTTCTCCTGGAAAGCCAACGATGATGTCGGTTGTGATCATCGCGTGCGGCATGGCGGTACGAACTCGATCCAGTATGCCGAGGTAGCGACTTGAGCGGTACGAGCGCCGCATCTCCTGCAGGATGCGATCAGATCCCGATTGCAACGGCATATGCAAGTGCGGCATCACATTGGGAGTTGACGCCATTACTTCAATGACATCATCGGTGAAGTCGCGTGGATGTGGCGACATGAATCGCACACGTTCTAGACCATCTATCTCGCCACATTTGCGAAGTAACGCGGCAAATGCGCCACGATCGCCAAACTCAACACCATAGGCATTTACATTTTGGCCAAGCAAGGTAATTTCAATGACGCCTTGATCTACCAGCGCACGAATTTCTCTCAAAATATCAGCTTCGGGGCGATCCTTTTCAATGCCGCGAAGCGTTGGAACGATGCAGAAGGTGCAGGTGTTATTGCAGCCAACTGACACTGAAACCCACGAGGTAAAGGCTGAGAATCTGCGTGCAGGTAGAGTCGACGGGAAATGTTCTAGCGCTTCTTTAATCTCGATCTGAGATTCTTCTTCAATACGGGCGCGCTCGAGCAGTACAGGTAGTGATCCAACGTTATGCGTACCGAAGACGACATCTACATAAGGGGCTTTTTTCAGGATTATCGATTGATCTTTCTGAGCTAAACAGCCGCCAACTGCGATCTGCATATTGGGGTTAGCCTTCTTAATAGGCGCTAAGAAACTTAAGTTTCCATAGAGTTTGTTATCGGCATTTTCTCGTACTGCACATGTGTTGAATACGACGATGTCAGCTTGTTCCCCTTGAATTACCGGCAGATAACCTGCTTCATCTAAAAGTCCGGCAATACGTTCAGAATCGTGAACGTTCATCTGGCAGCCATATGTTTCGACTGCGTAGGTGCGGGCCATGAGGAGAAGGTTACCGCTGTGAGTTAGAGAGGTAATACCTCAAAGCTCAGATCCTTGCGATTAACGACCAAGATTGAATGGTTGGTTAGACGAGTCCAGTGATCTTTACCCCACCCGGTCGATGCCACCTTGATGACGCCATCTTCAACGCTATAGCGAAGTTCGTAATGGCTATCTACAGTCCACTCAGTCGAATCAGCCTCATTGAATTCACATACCGCGATAAAGGTGTCGGGGGTCATGAGCATTGAGTTGATGCTTGTGAAATCACAATTGGCAGAAATGGTCTTTACCGCTTTACGAACGCCTTCGATCAAACCAAGTTCATCGATACAACTCAAGATAGTGAAGAAATAGCGCTCACTATCGGTGGTCGAGGTGAACTTATCTAAGTAGCGCGGATCAACAAATTTCTGGACTGATTCAATCGATTTGATGGTTCCGTTATGCATAAACGAATAATCACCGTAGATAAATGGGTGGTTATTGGAAAGATCTACTGTTAAACCTTTAGATGCTAAACGCAGGTGCAATAACGCACCATCTGACTTCAAATTCTTAGATGATTCCGCGAACTTTTCACTTTCTGCGGCAAGAGTTAAATCGCGAACAAGTTCGGTCTTACGTGTATCAGTTGAACAAGCTGATATTCCCCAACCATGTTTATGCTCTTTGGAAAGTTCTACAAAGTTTTCAAAACCTTCGCCGACAACATCCGCAAAGGTACGTTCTTCGGTCGCTACATATCCAAGTAATCTACACATGGGGTAAATCTACCTTGAATTAAAAGTTAAAGTTTACTTTTGGATACGGATTGGATTTTGGCCACGGGCGATCAAGCGTTCGAAGTGCACTTCGCGCTTATCGTTAAAGGTGGCGGCTTCTTTTCCTGATTTCTCCATGAAGGCGATGAGTTCGTCTCGTGCAACTAGGCCATCGCCGGATAGATCATTTCGTTCAAAGACGTTCCAGGCGCGAAGCACTGGAGATACAACATCGTCTAGGTGTTGTTGTAGATCATAAATTCCGGCTAGGGCGATCTGAACCGCCTTGCGTCCAAATCCTGGCATGTTTGCTCCAGGCATATCAAAGTTGGTTACAACATCTGCGATCGCACGCATTGAGGCGTTTGGCTCCATATCCAGCGCTGCCGAAAGAGTATTGCGGTAGAACAACATATGGAGATTCTCATCTAGGGCAACGCGCTGCATCATTCCTTCAGCGATTGGATCATCGGAAATTTTCCCGGTGTTGCGGTGTGAAATACGCGTCGCCAGTTCTTGGAATGAAACGTAGGCAATTGTGTGCAACATATCGTTTTCGTAAGGGGTCTGATATCCCAAAGACATATGTGCCATGCGTAGATCTTCCAGCTCATAAGGATCTACTCCGCGAGTAGCCATTAGGTAATCGCGAATCACGATCGCGTGGCGAGCTTCTTCAGCAGTCCAGCGTTCAATCCAATTTCCCCAGGCGCCATCGCGTCCCATGGATATAGCGATTTCAGTGTGATAGCTCGGCAAGTTATCTTCAGTTAGAAGATTTAAAACTAGCGAATCTTGCGCGACCGGTGAGAGCCGTGAATCTTTAGCTTCCCAAGCATCGCCATTTAAAGGACCTGCGTAATCGCGACCTTCAGACCATGGGACATACTCGTGTGGGTACCAATTTTTTTGAACTGATAAGTGGCGTTCGAGTTCAACTGCAACCACTGGTTCAAGATCGCGAATAAGGCGAGATTGGATCTTTTCTGACTCTTCGCTCATAGGACAACGCTATGGCACTAATTTGGTTACTGACGAGTTATAAATTCTTTTTCGCGCGCTCAATCGCTTGTAACTCGCGCCACTTGGCAATTTCAGCGTGATTTCCACTCAATAAGATCTCAGGCACCGAGATGCCGCGCCATTCTTGTGGTTTCGTGAAATTTGGATACTCCAAATAACCTTCAGAATTATGTGACTCTTCTGTCAGGGATTCTGGATTTCCAAGCACTCCTGGAATCAAACGAGTAATGGCTTCGATCATTACAAGGGAAGCAACTTCTCCCCCACCAAGTACATAGTCACCTATTGATACTTCATGAACTCGAACGTTCTTGGCAGCGTAATCAGACGATTCATAATATTGACGGACGCGATCATCAATTCCTTCATAGCGACCGCAGGCAAAGATCAAATGTTTTGAATGAGCAAAACTCTGCGCCATCTCCTGATTGAAACGCTTTCCTGCTGGGGTCAAAATGATTAAATCTGTATCCGCCACCATCAGAGGATCCAAGACTCGCCCCCAAATTTCAGGGAGCATAACCATTCCGGCTCCTCCACCATATGGCGTGTCATCTACCGTGTTGTGGTTATCTTGCGTGGCCGCGCGAAGATCATGAACTTGGATATCTACTAGCCCTTTACTTTGAGCTTTGCCCAGAAGCGACAGCTGAGCCGGAGCAAAATATTCGGGAAAGATTGTTACTGCATCAATCTTCATTTACTGACTCCTGCCTCGTAATCCTCGGGAGGAATAACGGTCATTCGCTTCGCCTTAACATCAACAACAGGAACTAGTTGATGCACGAAAGGAATAAGCACTTCTCCACCTTCAGTCTTGATGCTCAGTACATCTTGTCCCGGCAGGTTCAAGACTTCAGTGACTTCCCCGAATAAATCGCCATCTACGAGATAAGCCTTGCAACCAATTAATTGCAGTACGTGATAATCATCTTCATCTAGTCCGGGCGCATCGATATCTACATCTGCATAGAGAAGTTGATCTCGATACTTCTCAATAGCATTGCGATCGGCTACGCCTTCAAAACCGAGGAGCAAGATGCCATTGTGCACACGTGCAGAAGCCACGGTTAAATTACCGTGGCTTTCTGTCTCAAGAATTGCTCCGATGGCAAAACGTTCTGCAGCATCATCGGTACGTACTTCAATTGTGGCCTCACCCAATATTCCGTGGGCGCGACCGATGCGACCTACATTAAGGCGCATCAGATAAAAGCTTTCGCTTTAACGAGCCTCATCGGTATCGATTAGGTCAACGCGAACAGTGCGACCAGCAATAGCGCTTACAACTGTACGAAGCGCTTTTGCGGTGCGACCATTACGACCAATTACCTTGCCGATATCTTCAGGATTAACACGAACTTCTAGAGTTGTGCCGCGACGGTGAGTCTTCTCCTTGACGATGACATCTTCAGGATTATCAACGATTCCTTTAACGAGGTGCTCGAGAGCTTCGTCCATCATTGTTATTCAGCGGCCTCTTCTGTAGTCGCTTCAGCAACTGGCGCTTCAACCACATCTTCTGCAGTCGCAACTTCAGCTGGAACCTCTGCCACCACATCGGTCGCAGTTGGTTCGGACGCAACTTCTTCGATTACCGGAGCAGGGTTAGCCTTTGCAGCCAACTTCTCTTGCGCCTTCTTCTTCATTGTTGTTGCGCCTTCTTTAGGCTCATCCATTGCTTGCTTAACAGCTGCTTCGTAAGCGATGCTCTTAGCTGGCTTTGGTGTTGCAAACTTAAGTGTTCCTTCAGCGCCAGGTAGGCCCTTGAACTTCTGCCAATCGCCAGTGACCTTAAAGATCGCCTCTACAGCGGCAGTTGGTTGTGCGCCGACTCCGAGCCAGTACTGCGCGCGCTCTGAGTTAACTTCCATGATTGATGGCTCTTGTCCTGGAACGTAACGGCCAATTTCTTCAATTGAAAGTCCGTTGCGTGCTTTACGTGAATCTGTAACAACGATGCGGAAAAATGGTGTGCGGATCTTTCCCATGCGCATTAAGCGAATTTTTGTAGACAAAGAAGTAGTGCTCCTAAAAAGTGTGTCGCATCTTTAACTATGCAGCGGGGTGCGCATGTATTTGATACAACTGTGGATATGGATGTTGTGGGGGTAGAGGGCCCCTCAACAGGAGGCTAATCTTGCCATCTACGCGTGTAGATGCGAAATCCAAGCACAAGCAAGCGTAACTAGGCGGGGCTTAACCCTTTTCTTCGAGGGCGCGTTTAGCTGGATTACCTGACTTCGACTTCTTCTTAGCCGGCTGCTGGCTGACCTTCTGAACCGGTGCGGGCATCCCCGGCGGCATACCCATGCCGGCAGGCAACCCCTTTCCGCTGCGCATCTGTTTCATCATCTTCTGCGCCGCAGCAAATTTATCTACTAAAGAATTTACATCTTGAACTTTTCGCCCGGCGCCGAGTGCAATGCGTGCCCGACGAGATCCGTTTAATACCTTTGGATCGCGTCTTTCAAGTGGAGTCATTGATTGAACGATTGATTTGGTGCGAACGACTTCAGATTCATCGAAATTCTCGATCTGTTTCTTCATTCCAGCAGCGCCAGGCAACATCCCTAGTAACTTCGACATCGAACCCATCTTTGACATCGCTTCCAACTGCTCAAGAAAATCTTCAAGTGTGAAGTCATCGCCGCGCGCGAATTTCTCTTCTAGACGTGCAGAACTTTCTCCATCAAAGGCTTTCTTTGCCTGCTCGGCCAAGGTTGCGACATCGCCAAGACCCAAGATGCGCGATGCCATACGGTCGGGATAGAAGATGTCGAAATCGGAAAGTTTTTCACCGTTAGATGAAAACATGATTGGTTTACCGGTTAATTGTGTGATCGAAAGCGCTGCTCCACCACGAGCATCACCATCGAGTTTGGTGAGAACTACGCCATCAAAACCGACGCCATCCTGAAATGCCTGCGCGGTTCGGACAGCATCTTGACCGATCATCGCATCTACAACAAAAAGGATCTCATCTGGCGCAATTGCATCGCGGATAGAGATAGCTTCGCGCATCAAATCAGCATCTACACCTAGGCGACCTGCGGTATCTACGATAACCATGTTGTACAACTTCGATTTTGCGAAAGCGATACCTTGCTCTGCAACCTTTACAGGATTTCCAACACCGTTGCCCGGTTCAGGTGCAAAGACCGGAACGCCAACGCTTTCACCAACAACTTGTAATTGGTTAACTGCATTTGGACGTTGTAGATCTGATGCGACAAGTAAAGGTGTATTGCCTTGCTCGGCATAGAACTTGGCGAGTTTTCCGGCCAAAGTAGTTTTACCTGCACCTTGCAAACCTGCCAACATAATCACCGTCGGAGCAGTCTTTGCAAAGCGAACTCGGCGCGCTGAGCCACCTAGGATCTCTACTAATTCAGCGTTAACGATCTCAAATATTGCTTGTGCTTGATTTGTGCCAGATTGCAGATTTGGCAACGCATCCAGCGACTTACTTCGAATGCGTTCGATAAAGCTATCTACGACAGGCAGCGCAACATCGGATTCGAGCAAGGCGGTGCGGACTTCTAAACAAGTATTTTCGATATCTGATGGAGAAATCTTTCCTCGAGAACGCAGTGAAGAGAAGGCGTTTGAAAATTTAGAGGAAAGGTTGTCAAACATAATGTAGTAATACTACTTGAAAACTTTATCAGGCTAACGCTGCGGTAAGGCGGGCCGCCACATCATGAGCGCGATCTGCAGAGAGCGCTCCCCCACCAATTTCGGTCACATACAAGGTGTCGATCGCTTCGGCACCAAGGGTCGTTACTATCGCAGAGCGAATATCTACTTGTGATTTGGTAATCACATCTCCGATTCCAAATAGCAGCGCTGGTCGGTCATGGCTTCTAACTTCAATGATCGTTGCATCCGTTGCCGCGTCCATAAAGGTCTCTACTATCGGTGAAGGAACTGGAATTGATGGAATATTTGCATAATCTGAAATACGTCGCGCAATACGCTCCTTCAGATCGCTAGCGTCGATAAGCGCTTGGGCGATCGCTTCTTTAATTGTCTCTTCATCAACAGATGGGGCAAACTGGCTTGGGCTGACAATCCATTTCATAATCGCACTTTTGCCAATTGTCTGAGTGCGCGCAGATCGAACATCAAATCTCGCAAGGTTTAATACGCCAGCGACAATCGAAAGAAGCCCGGTCTGATCAGGGGCGATAATCTCAATTGCAAAATCTGGATCACGCGGCTCAATAGTTACTAGCAATTCTCCAGAGTTGGCTAGCACGCGCTGTTCATCAGTGAATTCTGGCTGGCGGGCAATTGTGTTATCGGTAAGAGCAGAAGTAACTCGTCTTACCAGGTCATCTAAAAGACTCTCCTTCCAATCACTCCATGCAGCTCGGCCTGTGGCTTGACCGTCAGCGATACTGAGAGCATGCAGTAATTCAAGGGTCTGGAGATCTGGAATTACTGCAGTAACACTGGCAATTGTCGCTGGATCATCTAAATCTCTTCTAGTAGCCGTTGCGCTTAGAAGTAGGTGATGTTTTACAAGTAACTTAAGCGTTTTGATATCGCTCTCATCAAAGCCGACGCGACGAGCTAGAGGTTCAATTAAGATTTCGCCACGATCGCAATGATCTTCTTGCGTGCCTTTTCCAATATCGTGGAAAAGTGCGGCGAAGAGAAGTAGATCGGGACGGTGCACTTTTCTAGTTAGAGCTGCTGCGTAAGCAGCGGTCTCAACCATATGGCGATCTACGGTATGTCTATGAAGTGCGTTGCGTTGTGGAAGTGAGCGAACCGATCTCCATTCAGGCAACCATTCAAAGAGAATTTCCTCTTGATCTAGGCTCTCCCAAATTCGTACCATCGGATTACCAGCACCAATAAGCGCAATCAAATTTTCGCGCGCCGCTCTGGGCCATGGATTAGGTAATTTTCCAGCACCATCTCGATATGACTGCGCCAGTTTTTGCAACGTTGCAGGTGAAACCGGGAGTCCGGCTTGTGCTGCAACTGCCGCAGTACGTAGACCAATTAGTGGATCCTTCGCTAGATCAAATTCTTCATCGATTTGCACTTCTTGATGAGCAATAGAAATTCCTTGAGCAACTTGGGTAACACGTGGTTTCTTGAGGAATCTACCAAGACCATCCTTACTGCGATGATCTAAGCGGTGCCAAGTTGATTCAAGGAGATAGTCGACCGATCTGGCAGCTTGTGCAATCTCTGACATCAAGGCATCTGCATCCGCGTACTTGAGAAGTTCGGCTACTTTATCTTGCTCTTGAAATAGCAGTCGATCTTTATCTCGCCCTGTTACTGTGTGGAGCGCTTCACGAGCGCTCATCAAAACAGATTCAGCGTTGCTGATATGTTCTAGTGAAACTGCGACCGCTCCAGAAATTGAAATGGCACGAAT
>JBIIRS010000068.1:0-6030 GCA_044341425.1 Candidatus Planktophila sp.
CTTCCATTTCAACGAGTTCAAGAATTTCTTCGTCATCGACCATATCTGACTTGTTAAGAGCAACAACGATTGATGGAACGCCAACTTGGCGAGCAAGAAGAACGTGCTCTTTAGTCTGTGGCATTGGTCCATCTGTTGCAGCTACTACGAGAATCGCGCCGTCCATCTGTGCAGCACCAGTGATCATGTTCTTGATGTAGTCAGCGTGGCCTGGGCAGTCAACGTGTGCGTAGTGACGCTTTTCAGTCTGGTATTCGATGTGTGCAATAGAGATCGTGATACCGCGTTGACGCTCTTCTGGCGCCTTATCGATATCAGAGAATGCTGTTGCAGCGTTAAGGTCTGGGAACTTGTCATGAAGCACCTTGGAGATCGCAGCAGTAAGAGTTGTCTTACCGTGATCGATGTGGCCAATGGTGCCGATGTTTACGTGCGGCTTAGTGCGCTCGAACTTGGCTTTTGCCATTTTGTTTCCTCTTTCGTTTTTCTAGTGCTAGTTATTAGGGGTTGTGCTTTTTGATTTGTTTAGGGTTATTCGCCACGAACTTTTGCGATGATTTCTTTCATCACATTGCCTGGAACTTCGGCATAAGAATCGAATTCCATGCTGTAGCTCGCGCGACCTTGTGTTCTGGAGCGGAGATCTCCGACATAGCCGAACATCTCTGACAACGGAACTAGCGCCCTAACAACGCGGGCACCTGACCGCTCATCCATGGCCTGAATTTGGCCACGACGACTGTTGATGTCGCCGATGACATCACCCATGAAGTCTTCAGGGGTAACAACTTCGACGCGCATCACTGGTTCGAGAATTGCAGGATCAGCAAGTTTTGCTGCTTCCTTAAACGCTGCGATACCAGCCACCTTGAAAGCGAGCTCCGATGAGTCAACATCGTGATACGCGCCGTCAAGAAGAGTTACTCGTACATCTGTAAGTGGGTAGCCAGCAAGAGGACCTGCGGTCATTGCTTCACGGCAACCTGCATCAACTGAAGGGATGTACTCGCGTGGAACGCGACCACCAGTGATCTTGTTTACGAACTCGTAACCGCCTTCAACTTCACCAGTTGGAAGTGGCTCGATTGCGATCTGAATCTTTGCGAACTGACCTGAACCACCGGTCTGCTTCTTGTGTGTGTAGTCGTGTCGTGCAACTGGCTTACGAAGAGTTTCGCGGTAAGCAACCTGTGGCTTACCAACGTTTGCTTCAACCTTAAATTCGCGACGCATACGGTCTACGAGAATTTCAAGGTGGAGTTCGCCCATACCAGCGATGATTGTCTGGCCGGTTTCTTCGTCAGTGTTGACGTGGAAAGTTGGATCTTCTTCAGAGAGACGCTGAATAGCAACGCCAAGTTTTTCTTGGTCGCCCTTGGTCTTTGGTTCGATAGCAACAGAGATAACTGGTGCTGGGAAGTCCATTGACTCGAGGACGACTGGCTTTGCAGGATCGCAAAGTGTTTCACCAGTTGTTGTGTCCTTTAGACCCATAACCGCAACGATCATGCCTGCGCCAACATTGTCGCGTTCTTCGCGCTTGTTAGCGTGCATCTGGTAGATCTTGCCGATGCGCTCTTTGCGATCTTTGGTTGAGTTAAGAATTGTTGAACCGGTCTCAAGTACGCCTGAGTAAACGCGGATAAATGTGAGCTTTCCAAGGTGTGGATCGGTCATGATCTTGAATGCAAGCGCTGAGAAAGGCTCGTCATTCTTTGGATAACGCTTCATTTCCTTCTCTTTATCGTCCATATCCATACCGACGATCGCATCAACATCTAGTGGTGATGGAAGGTAGCGAGTTACTGCATCGAGCATTGGCTGTACGCCTTTGTTCTTAAATGCAGAACCTGTAAGAACTGGTGAAAGCTTGGCAGCGATTGTTGCGCGACGGATACCTGCGATTAGCTCTGCTTCTGAGAGATCTTCACCTGCAAGGTACTTCTCCATAACAACATCGTCATTCTCGGCAAGAGTTTCAACCATCTCGTGGCGAGCTTGCTTTGCCTTCTCCAACATATCTGCTGGAATTTCTTCGATTGTGTAATCTTCACCCTTTTTAGTTTCGCCGCGCCATACAAGCGCCTTCATTGCAAGAAGATCGACGACGCCAATGAAATCTGATTCGTTACCGATTGGAAGTTGTAGAACTAGAGCAACTGCATTTAGGCGATCCTTGATCATCGCAACGCACTTATCGAATGAAGCGCCGGTGCGGTCTAGCTTGTTAATAAAACAAATACGTGGAACTGAGTAACGGTCTGCTTGACGCCAAACTGTTTCGGATTGTGGCTCTACACCTGCAACGCCATCGAATACAGCAACTGCGCCATCTAGAACACGGAGTGAACGTTCTACTTCAACTGTGAAGTCAACGTGGCCAGGTGTATCGATGATGTTGATGAGATGGTCTTTCCACATACATGTGGTTGCAGCAGAGGTGATAGTGATACCGCGCTCTTGCTCTTGTTCCATCCAGTCCATCGTTGCGGCACCTTCGTGCACTTCACCGATCTTGTATGAGATACCTGTGTAGAAAAGGATGCGCTCAGTAGTAGTGGTTTTGCCCGCGTCGATGTGAGCCATGATTCCGATATTGCGAACCGTAGCTAGATCGATCTTTTCTACTGTTGACGTTGCCAATTAATTATCCTCTTCTCAACTTTTGAATTCTTTAGTTTCTGAATTACCAGCGGTAGTGAGCAAACGCCTTGTTTGCTTCTGCCATTTTGTGGGTATCTTCGCGGCGCTTTACTGCTGCTCCGAGACCGTTTGATGCATCGATTAATTCGTTCATTAGACGCTCTGCCATTGACTTCTCGCGACGTAGTCGTGAGTAATCGATTAACCAGCGAAGTGCCAAAGTTGTTGAGCGACCAGCTTTAACTTCAACAGGAACCTGGTAAGTCGCTCCACCAACGCGGCGGGAACGTACTTCAACTGCAGGCTTAATGTTGTCTAGAGCGCGCTTCAAAGTGATGATTGGATCAACCTGAGTCTTTGTGCGTGTGCCTTCAAGTGCGTGGTAGACAATGCTTTCAGCAGTTGAACGCTTGCCGTGAAGCAATACGCGGTTGATTAGAGCTGTAACAACTGGTGAGTTGTAAACAGGATCTGCAACAACAGGAGACTTTACGACCGGACCTTTACGTGGCATTAGCTAGCCTTCTTCTCTCTCTTAGCACCGTAACGAGAACGAGATTGCTTACGGTTTTTAACACCTTGTGTATCGAGTGATCCACGAATAATTTTGTAACGAACACCAGGTAGATCTTTTACGCGACCACCACGAACAAGAACAATGGAGTGCTCTTGTAGGTTATGACCTTCACCTGGGATGTATGCAGTAACTTCCATGCCACTTGTTAAACGAACACGTGCCACTTTGCGAAGCGCAGAGTTAGGCTTCTTAGGTGTTGTTGTGTACACACGTGTACATACACCGCGACGCTGTGGTGAACCCTTTAGCGCAGGTGTATTTGTCTTCGTAGTCTTTTCTGCACGACCACGACGAACTAGTTGTTGAATCGTTGGCACTTCGTCTCCATTTCGGTTACTGCTTTTTTACGCTCGTTGTCCGACCCACGCGGTCGGGTGTGTTGCACCCAATGCGCAGTTGCAACTGATAATTTCTTAACAGGGGCAAGGCAAAAAGCTCTTAAAAGAGCAGACGCGAAGGGTATCGGGGTTCAGGCTCAAAGGTCAAAACGGCCCTTTTACTCTTCTAGGGCTCCCCTGGGCTGGAAAATCCCCAAAATTTGATCTCGGGCGTGTCGTGTGAGGGTTCGGTTTAGGCACCATAATCAACCCATGAGCCTTCACATTGGAGCCCAAAAGGGCGAAATATCAGAGAAAATCCTCCTCCCAGGCGACCCTTTGCGGGCCAAATGGGTGGCCGAGAACTATCTGGATGGGGCCAAGCAGTACAACTCGATCCGAAATATGTTCGGATACACCGGCACTTACCGCGGTGAGCGGATCTCAGTCCAAGGCACTGGCATGGGACTGCCCTCTCTATCGATTTATGTAACCGAGCTCTTTAACGAACATGGCGTTGAGTCCGCGATCCGCATCGGTACCTGTGGTGCAATTCAAGAGAAGACAAAAGTTGGCGATTTGATTCTGGCGATGACGGCTTCGACTGATTCCAATATAAATCGTCGTTTCACAAACGGTTTAGATTTCGCACCACATGCAGATTTTGGTTTATTGCAAGCGGCGCATGAAGCTTCTAAAAAATTTGATCGCGTACATGTCGGCGGCGTTTCATCGATGGATTATTTCTATGATGAAACTGATGCCAACGAAAAATTAATCAAGCACGGCGTACTGGCTCTCGAAATGGAAGCAAGTCAGTTGTACTCAATCGCTGCACGCAAGGGAAAGAAGGCGCTTGCTGTGTTAACTGTTTCCGATCATGTGATCACACATGAGGCGATGGATGCAGATGCAAGAGAGCGCACCTTGAACGATATGGTGGAAGTTGCACTCGCTGCGCTAAACGCAAATTAATTGGCGATATGTGAAGGAACCGCAATACCAGCGGCGTTTGCTGCAGTAATTGGCGCACCTAGCTTGGTTTCGATTGGAAGTATCCCTGCCCAAATTGGCAGCGCTACATCTTCGTCATCATCAATTGGGTCACCATCACGTGACTTCGCTGAAAGCTTATCGAGCGTTAACTCCACGATCATGGTTGCGGCAATCTCTTTACTTACTAGCGGGCGACCGTATTTTGATAGGCCAGGCACTAACTTTTCGGTAATTCGCTCGAGCGCAATATCTTTCTCGGAATCTTCAAGCACGCGGGCCACGCCAAATACCATCACTGATTCGTAGTTCATTGATGAGTTAAATGAAGATCTAGCAACAACGATCGCGTTTAACTGGGTCACTGTCACGCAAATATCAATTCCTTTTGCTATCTGGCGCATCATGCGTGAACCGGTTGAACCATGGAGCAAAATGCGGTCGTTATCGCGGGCAAAACCCATAGGGATAACAAAGGGCAGGCCATTGTCTTGGTCGATAAAACCCACGTGGGCTACATATTGGTTATCGAGCAAACGATTTATTGCAACACGATCAAATACTTCGCGCTCATCATGGCGTGCAACGTGGAACTTTTTATCTTCGCTCATTGTGCGATAGTAAATGAAAAAGGCTCCCCGAAGGGAGCCTTTTTCATTAAGTAACCTTTATCGAGGAATCTCGACTTCATCCAAGCGAACTGCTTCGCCTGAACCACCTTGATCAAACGGTGTGAAGTCGTACTCATCGTATGCAGCGTAGACCGCAGCCTTTGCAGCTTCTGTTGGTTCAACTCGGATATTGCGGTAACGAGCAAGGCCGGTACCAGCTGGAATCAACTTACCGATGATGACGTTTTCTTTCAGACCGAGCAATGGATCGCTCTTCTCTGACAACGCTGCATCTGTAAGTACGCGAGTTGTTTCCTGGAATGAAGCCGCTGATAGCCATGACTCAGTTGCAAGTGATGCCTTGGTGATACCCATAAGTTCTGGGCGACCAGAGGCTGCCTTGCCACCTGTTGTGACTACGCGACGGTTTTCAGTCTCAAAGCGACCGCGCTCAACGAGTTCACCTGGAAGTAGATCGGCGTCTCCTGCTTCAAGCACAGTGATGCGCTTTAGCATTTGGCGAACGATTACTTCGATGTGCTTATCGTGAATGCCTACGCCCTGTGAGCGGTATACGCCTTGAATTTCTTCTACCAAGTGAACTTGAGTTGCACGTGGTCCAAGAATACGTAGTACCTGCTTAGGATCAATTGCGCCGACGACCATCTTCTGGCCAACTTCAACGCGTGAACCTTCTTCAACTAGAAGTTTTTGACGACGAGTAATTGGGTAAGCAACTTCTTCGCCACCATCATCAGGTGTTACGACGATCTTCTTACCCTTTACATCTTCGCGGAATGAAACAACACCAGCTGTTTCAGCGATTGGAGCAACACCCTTAGGGGTACGTGCTTCAAAGAGTTCAACGATACGTGGCAGACCGTGTGTG
>JBIIRS010000069.1:0-6026 GCA_044341425.1 Candidatus Planktophila sp.
GCATTGAAGGTCAGAAGACTGCCGCCTTTGAAGTAATCGATTTGTTGGGTTACGCCCCAGATATTCATGCACTTCCCGTTGGTAATGCAGGAAATATCACTGCTTACTGGAAGGGCTATAACGAATACCGTAAAGATGGAATCTCAAATTCTTTGCCACAGATGTATGGCTTCCAAGCTGCTGGTTCTGCGCCTCTTGTTAAGGGAAAGCCAGTTCTTAAGCCTGAAACAATCGCTACTGCGATCCGTATCGGCAATCCAGCATCTTGGGATCAAGCAATTGAAGCGCGCGATAAATCAGGCGGCGTTATCGATTCGGTTACAGATAAAGAGATCTTGGCGGCATATGCACTTGTTGCTGGAAAAGAAGGCGTATTTGTTGAGCCTTCATCTGCTGCAGGTATCGCGGGCTTAATTAAATATAAGAAGGCCGGCAAATTGCCTAAGGGCAAGAAGATCGTGATTACCGTTACTGGCCACGGATTAAAAGATATTTCTTGGGCGTTGGAAAAGTTTGCCAAGCCAAAGATCGTAAAGGTAAATGCAGTTGCTGCCGCAAAGGCGCTAGGACTTAAGTAAAGCCATGGCTAAACCAACTTTTAAAGCCAATCCAATTCAGGTGCAGGTTCCTGCAACTAGCGCCAACCTGGGTCCGGGATTTGATTCATTTGGTTTAGCGCTCGGAATGCAAGATCGCTACGTTGCACAAATTCTCGATGATGCCGGACTTGATATCGATGTAACCGGTGAGGGCGCTGATGATGTTCCGCGCACAGATAAGAACTTACTTGTTAAGGCGATGTATAAAGGATTTGATTTTCTAGGTGGAAAGCCAAAGGGAGTTGCCGTTCGCGCGCTCAATGTAATCCCACATGGTCGCGGACTTGGTTCTTCAGCAAGTGCAATCGTCGGCGGACTTTCTCTTGCCCGCGCACTTGTACTAACTGGCTCGGACAAGATGAGCGATGAGAAGTTGTTACAGATCGCAACAGAGATGGAAGGCCATCCCGATAACGTTGCGGCTGCGCTTTATGGAAACGCGGTAGTTGCTTGGAAGGAAGAGCAACACGGGAAAGAAGTCGCACAAGCAATTTCCTTAAGCGTTGATACTCGTATCCGCGCAATTGCATTTATTCCTGCAACTGCCGTTGCAACCTCAAAGGCGCGCAAGATGTTGCCTGAAACAATTCCGCATCGTGATGCGGCGCGAAATTCTGCAAACTCTGCGCTCTTGGTACACGCACTTACTTTGCGCCCAGATCTGCTCTATCGCGCAACCGAAGATTTTCTGCATCAGTCATATCGCGCAGAAGCGATGCCAGCATCGTTTGCCTTGTTAACGAAGTTACGTGCTGCAGGAGTTGCGGCATTTATCTCTGGCGCGGGCCCAACTGTCCTTGCCTTGCACACAGGCAGCGAGGCAGATGTTGCAGAATTAAGCAGAGCTGCAGGTTCGAAATTTGAGGCGAAATCCCTAGAGATTTCTCGCTCTGGAGCAACGATCCTCTAAGCCAAGTGAGTTTTGCCGCCCGTAGCCGTATGGTGCTATGGTTATCCCACTTGCTAGTGCCGGAAGTTACGGTGAAAGTCGGCAGGTAATAAATCCAAATCACCAGGCTTTTTGCTGTTACGAACTCAAACTCGTAATCGAAGCCCCAAATGAAAAGATAGAGATGACAGATCAAGAGAAGGAAGTAACGCCAGTACGCTCAAATTCACCAGAGCTTGCCGCGATGAGTCTTCCAAAATTGAAAGAAGTTGCCGCACAACTCGGTATCGATGGCGCTGCAAAGCTAAAGAAAGATGCGCTCGTAACCGCAATCGGTGATTTACAGGCAGCAAACCGCGAAGCCGCCAAGGCTGAACGCGAAGCTCGCCGTGAAGCGCGCAATGCTAAGAAGAATTCCAATCGTGAAAACGCGAACAACTCATCAAACGATTCAGATAACGAAGATGACGGCGAAGAGAACGTAAATGACAATGGTCCACGCGATAACGACCGTGGCTTTGGGGGACGTGACCGCGGTCGTGGCCGTGATCGCAACCGTGGCCGTGATCGCAATCGCGATCGTGGACAACGCGAAGAACGCGAGCCTGTAATTGGCGAAGATGATGTTCTAGTTCCAGTTGGCGGCCTCGTCGACATCATGGATAACTATTCGTTTATCCGCACCGGTGGCTACCTACCTGGTCCCAACGATGTCTACGTTTCACAGCAGCAAGTACGTAAGTACGGTCTGCGCAAGGGCGATGTTGTTACAGGCCAAGTACGTCAGGCGCGCGAAGGCGAACAACGCCAGAAGTACAACCCACTTATTACACTCGAAACAATTAACGGCGTAACTCCTGAAGAAGCGCGCGGACGCGTTGAATTTGGCAAGTTGGTTCCGTTATACCCACAAGAGCGTCTGCGTCTTGAGACAGAGCCAAACATTCTTACTACTCGCGTTATCGATCTGATTGCGCCAATTGGTAAAGGCCAGCGCGGACTAATCGTTTCGCCTCCTAAAGCCGGTAAGACAATGGTCTTGCAGGCAATCGCAAATGCGATCACTACAAACAACCCAGAGTGTCACTTGATGGTTGTTCTCGTTGATGAGCGCCCAGAAGAAGTTACTGATATGCAGCGCTCTGTAAAGGGCGAAGTAATCGCTTCAACATTCGATCGTCCAGCCGATGATCACACCACAATTGCAGAGCTCGCAATTGAGCGCGCCAAGCGTTTAGTTGAACTCGGCCACGATGTAGTTGTTCTCCTCGACTCAATTACTCGTCTAGGTCGCGCATATAACATCGCAGCACCTGCATCAGGTCGCATCCTTTCTGGTGGCGTTGATTCAGCTGCTCTGTATCCACCAAAGAAGTTCTTCGGTGCCGCACGTAATATTGAAGATGGTGGATCGCTAACAATTCTTGCAACTGCACTGGTTGATACTGGTTCCCGTATGGATGAAGTTATCTTTGAAGAGTTCAAGGGCACCGGAAATATGGAGCTCATCCTCGATCGCAAGATGGCCGATAAGCGCATCTTCCCTGCAGTAAACGTTGTTGCATCAGGTACTCGTAAGGAAGAAATTCTTATGGGAACTGAAGAACTCAACATTGTTTGGAAGCTACGTCGCGTACTTCACGCTCTTGAACCACAGGCAGCGCTTGAATTGTTGCTTGAGAAGATGAAGGGCACTAAGTCCAACGTCGAGTTCTTGATGCAGATCCAGAAGACCACTTCTGGTCCAAACGAGGGCTAATTTCTTAACTTTCACCGTCTGACCGCAAGGCTTTCACAAAGCCTTCACAAGGTCGCAGCGCACTATCTCCATATCAGCCAAAGCCACACGGCAGGCGAATATGGAGGCAGTCAATGAAAGTTACAAAGAAAATTCTTGCAGGTGCACTCGTCGCGGCTTCACTTTTTGGCGGAGTTTCATCAGCAACAGCGGTAGATACTAAAGATGCTGCAGTTGCACGTGCGCAAGCACAAGCAACATTTAGAGCGCAGATGGATGCATATGTAACTGCCCATCGCGCAATCATTGACACCCGTCGTGCAGCTGGCGCAAAAGCCCTTGCAGATTTCCAAGCAGCGCTTGCCAGCGTTACAACTGATGCACAACTGCAAGCAGCAAAAGATGCGCGCAAGAGCGCAAACGCTGCAGCAGATGCAACAGCAAAGGCTGCAATCGCAGCGCTCGCAAAGCCAGTTAAACCTGCAAAGCCAGTGAAGGCTTCACCAACAGCGGCTCCAAAGGCCTAACTCTTTCCCCCGAAAGGGCGGAAGCCGCAAAATCCGTGCTGCGTGCGCACGGATTTTGCGGTTTTCTCTTTTCGCGAGAGTATTAGCGCCTAGCCATACCGAATGGCAATCATGGCCCTGGTTCACCGCAAGCCGCGGACCCAGACATAGAAGAAGGAATATAAAAATGAAGAAAGATATTCACCCAGAATATAAAGAGACCCAAGTAACTTGTGGTTGTGGCGAAAAGTTTCTTACTCGCTCAACAGTTGCCAGCGGATCTATCTACGTTGAAGTTTGTTCAGTCTGCCACCCGTTCTACACCGGCAAGCAGCGCATCCTCGATACTGGTGGACGCGTAGCCAAGTTCGAAGAGCGTTTCGGAAAAAAGACCGCTAACTAGCTTTTTTAAGAGACCGCATCGCAACCCATTTGAGGTTGCGGCGCGGTCTTTTTATTTCTTAAAGATTTTATAGTTTCGAAAGAATTTATAGAGATAAGGAAGAAAGGAGAAGCCAAATGGCTAAAGATAACGATCGCTTTGCATCAGCCCATGAGATGGTGCGCGAATATCAAGAGTTAGAAAAGCAGATGGCTGATCCTTCGATCCACGAAGATCAAGGCAAGGCGCGCCAATTAGGTCGCCGCTATGCCCAACTCGGTCCAGTAGTTGCCGGCTTTAACGCCTGGAAAACAGCTGCCGATGATCTTGAGGCAGCGCGCGAGATGGCGCAAGAAGATGAATCTTTTGCATCAGAACTTCCCGCGATGGAGGTTGCGGTTGAAGCAGCTGCCGATAAGTTAGAAGAGCTATTGCTGCCACGTGATCCCAATGATGATCGCGATGTAATTATTGAGGTTAAAGCCGGCGCCGGCGGAGATGAATCCGCGCTCTTTGCTGGAGATTTAGTTCGTATGTATCAACGCTATGCCGAAAAGCGCAATTGGAAAGTTGAGATCATCGATATGACTGAATCTGATCTCGGTGGCTACAAAGATATTTCGATGGCGATTAAATCTAAGGGAACTCCAGAGCCTGGAACAACTCCTTATGCGCGTTTAAAGTTTGAAGGCGGAGTTCATCGTGTACAGCGCGTTCCAGAAACTGAAAGCCAAGGACGTATTCACACTTCCGCAGCAGGTGTTCTTGTTCTGCCAGAAGCAGAAGAAGTAGATGTTGAGCTAAATATGAACGATGTGCGCGTAGATGTTTATCGCTCATCGGGCCCAGGTGGACAGTCGGTTAACACCACTGACTCTGCAGTGCGCCTAACTCACGTACCAACTGGAATCGTTGTCTCTTGTCAGAACGAGAAGTCACAGCTGCAGAATAAAGAATCTGCCTTGCGTATCTTGCGTGCACGCTTGCTCGCTGATGCGCAGGAAAAGGCAGAAGCGGCTGCGATGGCAGAACGTAAGAGCCAGGTTCGCACCGTGGATCGTTCCGAGCGAATTCGCACCTATAACTACCCAGAAAATCGCCTCAGCGATCACCGCGTAAATTACAAATCAAATAATTTGGATTCAGTATTAAATGGCGAGCTAGACGATGTTGTTCAGGCCTTACTTGATGCCGATAAGGCAGCAAAGCTCTCTTCCACCAACTAAGGGCTGTTAAGAAAACGATATGAGCGAGATCAAGAGCCTGCTTCGTTCAGCGAAAGAGAAGTTAGCGGCCGCAGATATATCCGAAATTGATGCGGAACATTTATTCGCTTATGTTCTCGGCATCTCCCGAATGGATCTACATAACTCGGTTAAGTTAGATGCCACCCTTAAAGCACTTGGTGACTTTGGCGTAATTGAAGATACCTTCGCAAAGCTGATTTCCCGCCGCGCAGCACATGAACCTCTGCAGTATCTAACCGGCACCGCTTATTTTCGCCACCTGGAAATTGAAGTTGGACGTGGAGTATTGGTGCCACGTCCCGAAAGTGAATTACTTGTTGAAGCGGTACTCACACATGTTAAGAATTTAGAAGAGAAAGTCACTGGAGAGATTTCAGTAATTGATTTGGGATCAGGCTCTGGCGCATTGGCACTTGCAATTGCAACCGAAGCGCCAAGAACCAGAGTCATCGCAGTAGAAAAAAGTCCTGAAGCTATTGAGTGGCTAAAGAAGAATGTGGCGAAGATTTCCGAGAACGTGCGCGTTGTCGAAGGCGATGTGGCAGATGTATTGCCCGGCGTTAAATGCGACATCGTTATCGCCAACCCACCGTATATTCCAAATACCCAATCGCTGCCCCGCGATGTCGCAGAACATGAGCCACATATTGCGCTCTTTGGTGGAG
>JBIIRS010000163.1:0-5930 GCA_044341425.1 Candidatus Planktophila sp.
TAAAGGTGCGTCCATTACTCATTGAGGCGAGATAGAAAAAACCTACTCCAGCAATCTTGGGAGAGATCCTCTTATCTACATCAAAAATGAAAGGAACGTTCGTTTCGCAAATATTTCGTGTGAGTGTAGTTGCAGGAATGTACTGAATTTTTTTGTAATCGCTCGCAAGTGGTGTCGTGTCGTACCGCGCCGGGTTGGCTGGAACATCAAAGTACTTCATCTCTGAAGAAGCGTCCGCGATGAATGAGTCTCTTTGGAAAAAATCATTCTCAACGGGTCTTGACAAGTAGTTCTGTCTCCAAGATGTAGTTGCGGTAAACGCCATCACAATGCGCGCGTCGGTTACTCCAATGCTTCCGGTTCCGGGTTTAGAACAATAAACCATCAAATCACTTGAGTAATTCGCACTCTCACGTACCGGGCCACCTACTACAGATGTGAGCGACTGATTATTGCCCCACGTTGACGGCATGCATGATGCGTTCGAACAAACTTCTGGCAACGGCTTACTAGGGTCGGGCTTACTAGGGTCGGGCGGCGCCACATAGTCTGCAGGGAGTGCAACACCGGATCCCGAGCAAGAAGAGTTGTAACCAGAAAACTCTTGTTTAATTAAACTCGCCTGCAAACTTGCACGTTGAAGATCTTGCTGATATTTCTGAACATCGAGGCTATAACGTTGAGCATCCGAAGATCTACCACGGGAAATCGCGCTCGAATAATTTATTTCAGCGGCGTCGATTCCCTCAATATAAGACTTAATAAGATTTTGTTGAAACTGATACTGATTGGCTAGTACGTAAAGTATTGATTTAATTGATCCCGAACAAGGACTCTTCTTGCTTGAAACGGGAGCAGCGGAATCGTACTTACATTTCTTAGTGATGGCCTCTTGTTTGGCGCGCACTGATGCCATTTGTCGATTGAAGGAGTTAATTTTCTCCTGTGCGCTCTGTATATCTATTCTCGCCAACGCTGCTGCGGAAGAGTTTCCAGTCGCTGTAGCGCTTTGATATTTGACCTCGGCCAGTGAAAGCTTAGTTTGAAAGGACTTTCGCAGATCGCCGAGCGAATAATACTGTCTCGACAAGTTCGCGATCTGCGCTTTCTCAATCGCGGTACATGGTTTCAACGTTGCAGCGCTAGCACCAGGTGTCACAGGCATGATTAGCGCCGCCAACAAATTTGCCACGATCCCGAATTTGAAGAAGCGATTTTTCATAGTTTCATTATGCCTAATGAATGCCTAACTAAACACCTTTCCGTGGACCACTTTATCCGCGAGTGTCCCTTTAACACCCTCAGGCGAGCATAGGCAGCTGGTTTTATCTATAGACCAACTTAAAATCTGATTCCATATAACCATCATCGAAGCGCCCCCGTGTAATGAGTGCCGCAGCCTGACGCCCCTGTGCATCCGATGACATCGCTGAATAACCATTGCAACCAAGAAGTACAAACAAGCCGCTATCAACTTCACCGATATAGGGATTCTCAGTAGCAGTTCGAGAGATAACACAGGCCTTTAAATGCGTTTCAAGAAACTCTATTTCAGGAAATAGCTTGCGCAACTCGCGCTCAAGAACTGGAGCAAAGTCGCGATAATCCCCCAAAGCAAACCAATCTTCCATCGCAGCCTGATCATTTATATCACGATCGATCTTCTGATTTAGCCCCATCTTCATTATGTAACTTCCATCTTCAACCTGCGTTGGAGCTGTGAGATAAATGCCGTCAAACTCTTCTACCTTCTTCTCGAATAACAATGAAGGCATGTCTTTCATCTTTAAGAAATCCTCTTCTGAAAGTTTGGCCATAATCACGACCTCGCTCTTATTCTGAAAATCCAACTGACGTGGAAGTAGATTGAAGTAGTTGCTGAATGAACCCGCCGCAACTAGCACCCGAGTTGCCGACAGCTCTTGTCCGGATGAAGTTCTGATTAACCAGGAATCCCCAGACCTGGAGATATCAACGGCGTAGTCGTTAATCTCGATACCGCCAAACGATTTAAATGATTGAAGTTGCGCCGAAACTAACTTTTTGGGATTTATCCAACCTGCAGATTTTGATTCAAAAAGTCCCGTCACGTTCTCACTGATTTGAAAATAGTCAGAGATTTGGTTTAGCGCTGCGTTATTTTCGATGGTCTCGAAACTTAAGTTGAATTGATCGGCCAGAGCGGGGGCTGCATTTAAATACTCATCGGTTCTTGTATTTAAATAGATGCATCCATTCTCTTGAAAGAACGAGATGCCAGTCTCGTTTTGCAATTCAGTCCACGATTTCACCGAGTCCCGATTTAGGCGAGTCCAAATCTCGTCTTGTCCAAGAGTTCGCTGGACCCGAGTGTTATCGAAGTGGCTGGCAAATACTCTCCCCGATTTCAGGCATTGCTCTTCAGTTGGTCCTAAAAGCCCAACCTTGAGATTCTCCTTAGTCAAGTGACGTGCGCCGGCAGAGGCGAGCAACCCTCTTCCGATAACCAGCACATCAAAATCGGCTTCAACGGGCATCAGTATTTCTCCAAAAAATAGTTAACGAACTCAAGATGGCGCTACCTTAATACGAGTGAAGCACAGGACTAAAATATTTCCATGAACGCATGTAACCAGATGCCCTGCGACTTCTGCGGCAAGCAATACGATCCAATCTCGACAAGATGGTTGTGCCCGAACTGCCATATGAAAACTAATTGTTGCGATGGCGCACCCTGCCCAATTCCAGATACACCAGCGATGAAGATAGAAGGGATTGCTTAAATGGAGAAAGAACCCCGTACCGGATTTATGGGTGAATGGGATCGCCTATCTTCGAATATGAAGATCGTCGCGGTTATTCTTCTAATCATTCCCATTTTCTTGTATCCACCATCGGTATTTCTCTACATGGGCTATGCCGTGTATCTGAATGTGCGGGATAAGCGAAAGAAGTAGAAGTGCCACCAAAAGACCCATCGAGAGAAGCTCACTTTCCCTCGATAGAGAAGAAGTACGGCGAGCCAATGAAGTACTGGTTCGCGGTAATGAAGAAACTCGATGGCAAGAAATACCCTGAGCAGATTGCGCATCTTCGTGAAAATTTTGGCTTCTCACAGGCGCATGCAAATGCACTGGTGATGTACTCCAGAGGATCAATGTCTTCCCGGAGACATGAGACTCCAGCGGACTATTTCAAAACCATAAAGCCTGAGCAAGCAAAAACTATTAAGAAGATATTCAAAGCGATCCAAGATAAATTTCCCAAGTTAGAGCTAGTTATTGCCTGGAACCAGCCGATGTTAAAGATCGGTGATACTTACATTTTCGGCGTATCTGCTGCAACCAATCACATCAATATCGCTCCTTGGGATCAGGACGTCCTTAAAGAATTCACACCATACTTCGCTGAGTATCGGGTAACTAAGAAAACCATTGCCCTTCCCAATGATTGGGTAGTCGATGAAAAGATCCTCCAGAAGATGATCAAGGCCAGTATCAAAAAATAACTTCTTTTTCTGTCGCTTCTCGTGAGAGGATCGGCGCATGTCTAGAGCCAAACTTGAAACCTTTGCCAAAGAGAAACTCACCTTTGGAGCTTCTCCCCTGCAACGCCTTGATCGGTTAACCGAACGCCTCGGCGGAAAAGTGGAAATCTGGGCCAAGCGCGAAGATGTGAATTCTGGATTGGCGTATGGCGGTAATAAAACTCGCAAGCTGGAATATCTCGCAGCGGAAGCGATCGCAACCGGTTGCGACACTCTCGTTTCAATTGGTGGAGTTCAATCAAATCACACTCGACAGGTTGCAGCTGTTGCTGCCCACCTCGGCTTGAAATGTGTTCTTGTACAAGAACATTGGGTTGATTGGGAAGAAGTTAATTACGAAAAGACTGGCAACATTTTGTTGAGCCGCATTATGGGCGCCGAAGTTCGTCTTGATCCCGCAGGCTTTGATATCGGATTTAGAAAATCTTGGGAAGAAGCGATTGCAGATGTAATTTCGCGCGGTGGAAAGCCTTATGCCATTCCCGCAGGAGCTTCAGATCACCCGCTGGGTGGACATGGTTTTGCGGGTTGGGCATTCGAAGTTGAGGATCAAGAGAAAGATCTCGGCTTCAAATTTGATGCAACGATTGTTTGCTCGGTAACTGGATCAACGCAAGGCGGAATGATCGCCGGGTTTGCTCACTCAAATCGCGCTGAAAGTGTTATTGGCATTGATGCATCCGCAACGGTTGAGAAGACTTGGAATCAGATCAAGCGAATCGCCACTAGAACTTCTGCGGCAATTGATCTAGGACGCGAGTTAAAGGACTCAGAGATCGTTCTGCTAGATCGTTGGCATGATGGAATCTATGGAGTTGCTGGACCGCGCACGATTGAAGCTATTCGTTTGGCTGGAAGCCTGGAAGGCATGATTACTGACCCGGTCTATGAAGGTAAATCAATGGCTGCGATGATTGATTTAATTCGCGAAGGATTCTTTAAAGAAGGTTCGCGAGTTCTCTATGCACACTTGGGTGGCCAGCCAGCGATCAATGGGTATACCGGCGCTTTTTAATTTATTTAGTAAAGCTTGGCTTCAAAATTCCTAGGTCAAGAACTCTTTCAATTAGCGCCATTGCTTGCACCAATCGGTCTTCTTGATTGGCTCTAGCAACAACACCCACTGCGACTGGCAACCCATCGACTAAGCCCATAGGAAGTGCTCCGATTGGAGTTCCGGCGATCGCTGGCGCCATTGAGATCCACGAAGCAGATCCGTAATCATCACCGCCACCCAGATTGCTCTTCCATGCGGGTGCGTAAGTTTCACCGATCAAAATATCGAACTTTTCAAAGGCAGGAGTTAAGACTTTGTTAACCGCCCAATCCAAATTCTCATTTCGCAACTTCTGATAGCCACTGTTTCGCCCACCTAATTGCAGTGCCATATCAAAGTATTCCTGCCCGAAGTGCTGTAGCTCTGCTTCCTTATTTGCAAGATTGAAATCAACCACATCCTGCAAAGTTTTTACGCGCGATCCCTGACGCGTCGCAAGATAGCTCGCTAGATCTTCGTTAAGTTCGTGCATCAAAACTTTGAACTCTGATTCACCTTCTTGGTCACTTGGAGCAGGGAGAGAGACTTCAACAACCTTTACATGTTTACTCAACTTGCTAACTAGCTCTTGGAATAATTGATTGGTGCCAGGGTTCTGAGTTACCCACTCCGTTACGACACCAATACGGATTTCAGAGCCATCGTTGACTGCAGATTGATATCCGCCTTTGCCAGTAAGAACTTCCAACAAGAGTGCGGCCTGCGCAACGGTTTGTGCCATAGGCCCTGGTGTGTCTTGACTGGCGCTAATTGGAATCATGGCATCACGTGGAATTGAACCAACGGTTGGCTTAATGCCAACGCAACCATTTAAGGATGCCGGACAAACAATTGATCCATCAGTTTCACTTCCAACAGCCATTGAAACGAGTCCGGCACCAACTGCAGCGCCTGAACCTGAAGATGATCCACCTGCACTGTGCGCATGCTTCCAGGGATTAGCGGTAAGTCCACCAACTGCAGACCAACCACTTGTTGATTTTCCAGAGCGAATATTTGCCCACTCGGAAAGGTTTGTGGAACCAATAATCGTTGCACCGGCAGCACGTAAACGTTTCGCAATCGTTGAATCACGAACTACTGGAGTATCTGCAAGTGCGAGCGACCCAGCAGTTGCCGGTAGGCCCAAGGCCTCAATATTGTCTTTAATCAGAATTGGTACACCAGCTAATGGGCCATCGATCTCATTAAAGGTTAGATCTTCTGCGACGGCTAGAACGGAGTTGAGTTGATAGCCAGATTTATCAAGATCAGCAATCTTGGCTAAAGATGCTTCGAAACTACCTTTACTCGTCATTTGATATCAATCCGCTGCGTGCGTCTCAATAAAGATTCTGGAGTTTTCGT
>JBIIRS010000070.1:0-5903 GCA_044341425.1 Candidatus Planktophila sp.
CGCGGTGAAGTCTCTGCGCCAATTGTTATTGGACGAGATCATTTAGATTGCGGTTCTGTTGCATCTCCATATCGCGAAACCGAAGCGATGCTCGATGGCTCAGATGCAATCGCAGATTGGCCGCTGCTAAATGCAATGGTCAACATTTCATCTGGCGCTTCATGGGTCTCACTCCACCACGGTGGCGGCGTTGGCATGGGACGTTCCATACATTCTGGACAAGTCTCTGTTGCAGATGGTACAAAACTTGCAGCTCAGAAGCTAGAGCGCGTATTAACAAATGATCCAGGTATGGGAGTTATTCGCCATGCCGATGCTGGTTATGACATCGCCATTGATACTGCCAAGGAACGCCATGTACATGTACCGATGCTGGATATTGAATGACCAGCACGCTCCTTTTCAATATCGGGCAACTTGTTACAAATGATCCACAGCACGATGGCACAAAGCTCGGGGTAATTAACGATGCCGCGTTGTTGATTGAAGATGGCGTTGTTGCTTGGGCAGGCCCTAACGTTGATGCGCCAACGCATCACATCAAACGAAAGATCGATGCCCACGGCAAGGCGGTTATCCCTGGTTTTGTAGATAGCCACACACATATGATCTTTGCAGGAGATCGCAGTAAAGAATTTCGCGCACGGATGCTGGGGGAGAGCTACACAGCAGGCGGCATCGCCCACACCGTTGAACAAACTCGCAGCGCTAGCGATGAAACACTAAGAAATAACGCGCAATCGCTATTAAATGAGGCTTATTCCTCAGGTACCACGACTATCGAATGTAAATCTGGTTATGGGTTAACTGTTGAAGATGAGCGGCGCTCACTTGAAATTGCCCAGAGTTTTACCGAAGAGACAACTTTCCTGGGCGCACATGTTGTTCCAGTTGAATATAAGAAGAACCCAAAAGATTATGTGGATTTAGTAACCGGTCCGATGTTGGATGCAGTGCTTCCATACTCAAAATGGATCGATGTATTTTGCGACAAAGGTGCGTTTTCAGTAGATGATGCTCGCACGATTCTTAAGGCAGGAATGGCGAAAGGTTTGCAACCGCGGCTACATGCCAACCAACTTCAAGAAGGCCAGGGAGTTCGCCTCGGAGTTGAACTAGATGTTGCCTCAGTTGACCATGTCTCGCACCTAAGTGAGAAAGATATCGAAGCGCTTTCAACTTCAAAGACTGTGGCAACGCTCTTACCTGGCGCAGAGTTTTCAACTCGTTCGGCTTATCCAGATGTTCGCCCGCTTTTAGAAGCGAGCATCACCGTGGCACTTGCCTCTGATTGCAATCCCGGAAGTTCTTACACAACGAACATGCCGTTCATTATCGCGATCGCAGTTCGAGAGATGCATTTCTCACCAGAACAAGCTTTATGGTCGGCAACTATGGGAGGCGCAAAAGCGCTTCGCCGCGACGATATCGGACATCTCTTTGAAGGTGCGCGCGCTAACTTTTCAATTCTTTCTGCAGATTCGTATATCCACTTGGCATATCGCCCAGGTGTTAACTTAATAGAACAGGTGTGGCGCGATGGCCTCCAAATCAAATAGAACAGTAACTCTTTCAACCTCGGGAGTAACTTTCGCTGAAGTTATTGACGTTGCCAGACACGGTGCCAAAGTTGAACTTTCAAAGCAATCAATCGATGCCATCAACGCTTCCAGAAAATACATTGAAGAATATGCCGCTGGAGGAGTTCCGGTTTATGGGGTATCTACTGGCTTTGGCGCCCTAGCAAACCGCCATATTGATGTGGCAGATCGCGCACAATTGCAGAAATCGCTAATTCGCTCGCATGCCGCTGGTGTTGGCCCAGCAGTAGAGCGCGAAGTCGTTCGCGCTCTTATGTTTTTACGCCTTCGGACAATGGCCTCTGGTCGTACCGGTGTTCGCGTTGCACTAGCCCAGAGTTATATCGATTTCTTAAATCACGGAATCACGCCAGTTGTTCCAGAGTTTGGATCACTGGGATGCAGTGGAGATTTAGCACCGTTATCTCATTGCGCACTTGCGTTGATGGGTGAAGGAAAAGTCCATGATGCAAATGGTGTTGAAATGCCAACGATGCAAGCTTTGGATGCTGCAGGAATTAAGCCAATCGAACTTGAAGCTAAAGAAGGCCTTGCGCTAATTAACGGCACCGACGGAATGCTCGGAATGTTGATCATGGCATGCGCTGATCTCGAACAGCTCTGCGCAGTTGCAGATATAACAACTGCCATGAGCATTGAAGGTCTGCTCGGTACTGATCGTGTATTTGCCCCCGATCTACATGCACCGTTGCGCCCACAAGTTGGCCAAGCGATAAGTGCTGCAAATATCTATGCCATGCTCAAAGGTTCAGGCATTGTTGCCTCACACCGCGAAAATGATTCACGCGTGCAAGATGCTTATTCACTTCGTTGTGCACCGCAAGTTGCTGGCGCGGTCCGCGACACTATTTCCTACGCTTCAACAATCGCCGAGCGCGAACTCGCATCAGCGATTGATAACCCTGTCGTACTTCCTGACGGACGCGTTGAATCCAACGGAAACTTCCACGGAGCACCTGTTGCTTACGTTTTAGATTTCCTTGCAATCGCTGCTACGGATTTGGGCTCAATTGCAGAACGTCGCACCGACCGCGCACTAGATCAACATCGCTCTGCCGGTTTGCCACCATTCTTAGCGCACGATCCTGGAGTTGATTCAGGGCTAATGATTGCGCAATACACACAAGCCGGATTAGTCAGTGAGAACAAACGCCTTGCAACCCCTGCCAGCGTTGACTCGATTCCATCATCTGCAATGCAAGAAGATCACGTATCCATGGGTTGGTCGGCCGCGCGTAAATTGCGCAAAGTTGTTGAAAATCTCGCTCGCATCTTGGCTATTGAACTCGTTACCTCAGCGCGTGCCATTGAACTTCGTGAAGGCTTAAGCCCATCACCTGCAACAGGCCGCGTCGTTAAAGAGTTGCGAAAAGTAGTTCCGGGGGTCGGGCCGGATCGTTTTCTATCTCCAGAACTTGAAGCGGCGACAACTTTGGTTAATTCAGGATCTATAGTTTCTGCTGCAAGAGAAGTCGTTAAAGAACTTATCTAGTTGCAAATCCTGCAGCTACTTCAAGAACCAAGAGAGCAGCTAATCGCACCGTGCATTGATCATCTGAATCAGCTGCAGCATCTATCTCGGTAATGTCGATGGCGCGAACTCGCTTATCAGCGCCCAGTAGAAGCGCTGCTTGTCGCAACTCATCGGCTGATATTCCACCAGGCATTGCTGCTGGGCATGCCGGAACAACGCTGCGATCACAGACATCGACATCTAGATCAACATAAATCTCACGACCATCGGCACCCGCGATATTCAACGCCTTCTTTACTACTTCAGCCATCGTCATCTCACGCAACTGCGCACGGGAAAATACAGTGATGCCATTTTCTTTTGCGCGTTGGCTGTACTCCGCGCTGTTGGCAAAGTCGGCGATACCAATCTGCACGATGTTTTTTCCTGGCAGGCCAGCCTGAATCAATTGCCAAACAGGAGATCCATTTGATTGGCCATCACGAAGATCATGGTGTGCGTCAAAAGTGATCAATCCAATCTTCGATAAATCTGGCCACAGACCAGATGCAACTGAGTAGGTAATTGAGTTATCGCCACCAAGTGCGATTACTAACTTGTGCTTGGCCAACAAACCACTTACAAAAGCACCGACTCGAACGACGCCTTCAGGGCCATCGGGTGAATCAATGTTGCCTAAATCAATAAATGATTGACCGCTTAAATCAACGCCGTGCGAAGTTGAGTATGTTGAATAACGAGCCAGTGCACTTCTAATTGCATCCGGAGTTTGATCAGCGTTAGTCGGTGAAATTGATCCTTTATGTGCTGGTACTCCGACTAATGCGATATCTGCTCTTGGATCAGGGGAGGCAAACAAAGTATTGGCGCGCTTCCACTTTGGATCATGCGGCAGATTTGCGCTCATCATTTGCTAATCGTAAGGCTTTATTCTTGGACTACAATCATGCACGAAGAGTCGCCCGGATCACCGCGTTGTAGCAATACACCGAGGAAAGTCCGGACTTCGCAGAGCAAGGTGGTGGGTAACGCCCACCCGGAGAAATCCGCGGGATTAGTGCCACAGAAAATAGACCGCACATGCAAATGTGTAAGGGTGAAACGGTGGTGTAAGAGACCACCAGTATTTGTAGTGATGCAGATAGCTTGGTAAACCCCACCTGAAGCAAGACCACGCAGATGGCGTTTGAGAACTGCTCGTTCGAGCCATCGGGTAGGTTGCTTGAATCTGTAAGCAATTACAGATCTAGATGGATGGTGATCCGTTCGCAAGAACGACAGGATCCGGCTTATAGGGCGACTCTTCTTCCAATTAGGTGGGCGTAGGTTAAAACTGCGCTCACCTCTCTGCATTTTGCTTGTACAAGTTGTTACATAACCTGTCGCAGATTTAGATGTTTTTATGGGGAATGCATGGGTAGATTTGGGCAGTTTGATGGGTATCAACTGAGCGTAAATGTGTATCTTCAATCACAATCTAGTCTCGACTCTTTCTCAGATATTCGCCTAAAAAGACTCAACTGGTAAAGTTTTTCCATGCGCATGGTGGCCAAAAGCAATAAGCGAATAGCCGTGCTTTTTGCCATTTTCTTGGCTGTATTTTCAACTGGGATTGTGATTGCACATCAATGTCACTCCATCATCAGCAATCAAGTTTCGATGCAGCACAACCATTCGGATCATGGTTCTGCCCCAACGGGTGCAGTAAAATCTTTAAACGATAATTCAAATACTGAGCGATTAATTGATACCGGGTGTGCGGCGCTTTTCATCGTCGTACTTTTACTTGGAAGAAAGTTTTTAGATTTAAGAGCACCAAGGTCTCGACTTAGTAATTTCAGAAATTTGAGTCGAGATTGGGTAACAGTCCATCGACCCCAAGTTTTCCAACTATCTCTCTCTCGCCCGCAATTGGGAGTTATTCGTATCTAATCCTTCTTCGATTTATAGATCTGTTTTATCAAATCGAGAAGAGGATTCCAAATGTTCAAGAAAATCGTATTACTGCTTTCCGTCATTTCGCTTTCATTCTTTGTTCAACCTGCATCAGCTAGTAGTCATGCCAAAAGCCTAAAGAACTTGGGTATGAATGAGATTATGTTTGCCCAAGGGATGATTCCGCATCATCAGCAGGCCATAGATATGTCCAAAATGGCGCTAAATAGTGGTGCCAGCCCAGAAGTAAAGAAGTTGGCTAAGGAAATCATTGCAGCGCAAGGAAAAGAGATAAGTCAGTTGAAGTACTGGCTGACAGCAACCAAGTCATCAATGACGATGGGACACGACATGGGAATGGGTGGCATGCTCTCAAAAAGTGACCTGATTGCTCTTAAAAAACTCAAAGGCAGCAAATTCGATACTGCTTTTCTTAAAGCGATGATTGCTCATCATGAAGGTGCGTTAGAAATGGTCTCTATGCTTGATCGCACAAAAAATAGTGAGGCCAAAAAGATTGCCGTCGATATCCAGACTGGGCAATCAGCTGAAATCACACTCATGAAGAAATTATTGGCTAAGAGTAAGTAAGGTTCTAGGTCAATTTATGAAGAGAGTCCTCACCTCGCTGCTCATTGCAGTTTTCATGGCCCAGTCGATTCAGGCACAGGCTGCGCCATCGGTGGCATCTGTGCAGCGCGATATCGACCGACTGCGGACTTTGGCCGCCGAAAAATATGAAGCAGCTAATGAAGCAACCTTAAAAATTAAGGCTCTTCAAAAGGAGACCAGAACGCTGCAGCAGCGGGAGGAGATAATTCAAAAAGAACTGAGCGTAGTAAGTAAAGTTCTAGCAAAAATTGCGATATCTGAATATCAAGGAAGTGGGTTTG
>JBIIRS010000071.1:0-5888 GCA_044341425.1 Candidatus Planktophila sp.
CCAAGCGCCAGAACCTCTTGCGAACAATTATCTGCCCCGCAGGTTTTTGGGGTTTCGTAGAAGAAAGAGGTAGGTCTTCCCATGATCAACCAACTCCAAGGATTGGATTGGTAAGAATGCTTTTCGACTAACCCGGTATGAAAGCCCAACATCTGAGAGTGATAGTGAAGAAAAGAGGTAATTATATCTTCAGAGTAATCGCGCGCCCACCCGCGCCTGCTGGCAAACCAACCAGACCAAGAAGTTATATAAATCGAAATTGGGGCCAACCCATATTGAGCAGCCGTCTTTAGCGTTGGCTTTATTAAATCGCGCCCAGTGTTATATGCAAATGCTCGATAGAGGGCAACAACTGCAAATAGCGCAAGGAAGTAAAGACCGCTCCATTTAGTTGCGACCGCGAGCCCAAGTGCGATACCAGCCCACCACTGCCAACGAACCAAGAAGAAATAAGTCGCAAGAAGAATGAAGAATGAGAGATAGATATCCAGTAACGCGGTACGAGAATGTACTAACGCCAATCCATCCATCGCCATTAGCGCACTTGCCGCAATTGTTAGATAAGAATTTCTAAATAAACGATTTGCGATAAGGGCGATTAAAACAATCATGGCAGAGCCAAGAAGTGCGCCCATAAAGCGCCAACCAAATTCGTTATCCCCGAATAGCTTTATACCTAGCGCTATCAGCCACTTTCCAACCGGCGGATGAACTATAAATTCAGGTTCGTCTCCAGAGACCTCAACGCCATGCGCCAAATAATCGCGCGCGCCATCTACGTAATAAACCTCGTCAAAGACGAAGCCCTTCGGAGTTCCGAGATTGAAGAGCCGCAAGGCAAGTGAGACCAAAGTGATCGCGCCTACGTAGATGCGGGTTTTCACATACCTAGCGTACTGAGAGGATGTACCCATGGCGCTCACGTTGGCAGCAACTCCTCTGGGAAATCCCGGAGATGCAAGCCCGCGCCTAAAAGCTGCGATCGCTAACGCTGAAGTAATCGCTGCCGAAGATTCACGCCGCTTTCATCGCTTATGTTCTGATATCGAAGTTACCTTTACTGGTCGCGTGATTTCTTTCTTTGATGGCAATGAAACCGAACGCACCCAAGAGATTCTTGAATTACTACGCGCTGGTAAAAACGTGTTAGTTGTATCAGATGCGGGTATGCCAACAATTAGCGATCCGGGTTTTCGTTTAGCGCGCGATGCGATAGCTGAAAATTTAGCGATAACAGTTATTCCTGGACCAAGTGCACCGGTTATGGCGCTTGCGCTCTCTGGACTTGCAACAGATCGCTTTACCTTTGAAGGTTTTGCACCACGCGCACTCGGCGCACGTCAAGCACTTTATGAATCGTTACGTTTTGAAGAGCGCACCATGGTTTTCTTCGAAGCCCCACATCGCATCACCGAATCGCTGCAAGATGCTCTTGCGGTATTTGGCAGCGATCGTAAGGCGGCGATCTGTCGTGAGATGACCAAAACTTATGAAGAGACGGTTCGCGGAACTCTCGCTGAACTCGTTGCTTGGTCGACCTCAAAAGAGATTTTGGGGGAGATAACCATGGTTATTGCTGGCGCGGCTGTCGGAACGGCGGAAGTGACAGCAGAGCAGATGGTTGCGCGAGTTCGTGAATTTGAGGCGGCGGGCATGGATCGCAAGGCGGCAATTGCAACTGTGGCCGATGAATTCGACCTGCCTAAGCGAATCGTTTATGCAGCGGTAGTTGATGCGAATAAGATGCGTTCGTGAAATCTTTCTACCTAACAACGCCGATTTACTATGTAAATGATGCGCCGCATATTGGCCATGCATATACAACTGTTGCCGGCGATGTCTTAACTCGTTGGCATCGCCAACGCGGCGAATCAGTCTGGTTCTTAACCGGAACAGATGAACATGGTCAGAAAGTAATGCGCAAAGCTGAGCAAAATAACGTTGCTCCCCAAGCGTGGGTAGACCGCCTGGTGCAAGAAGCCTGGAAGCCAAATTGGACCGCGTTAAATATCGCAAACGATGATTTCATCCGCACGACCGAGGCCCGTCACACTGAGCGAGTTCAAAAGTTTTTACAATCGCTTAAAGATGCTGGACATATTTACGCCGGTAAATATGAAGGCCCTTACTGTGTTGGATGCGAAGAATTTAAATTACCTGGCGATCTAATCGATGCTGATGGCCAGAAGCTCTGCCCAATTCACAGCAAGCCCGTTGAACTCGTAAACGAAAATAACTGGTTCTTCCGTTTATCTGCATTTGTTGAACCCTTGCTTGATCACTACCGCAAAAATCCGGATGCCTGCCAACCAGAAAGTGCGCGAAATGAAGTTGTCTCATTCCTAGAAGGCGGCGTTTCTGATCTTTCAATTTCGCGTTCAACATTTGATTGGGGAATTCCGGTTCCTTGGGATACTGATCAAGTTGTTTATGTTTGGTTTGATGCGCTCCTTAACTACGCAACTGCAGTTGGTTTAACTGATGCGCCAGATACAGAAGGCGGTAAGAAGTTTGCACAGACTTGGCCAGCAGATGTTCACTTAGTTGGAAAAGATATCTTGCGTTTCCACGCAGTTATTTGGCCAGCGATGTTGATGGCTGCAGGCTTGGAGGTTCCTAAGAAAGTATTTGCTCACGGATGGTTACTTGTCGGTGGCGAGAAGATGAGTAAGAGCAAGCTCACCGGTATCGCACCTTCTGATATCACCGATCATTTCGGCGTTGATGCTTTCCGTTATTACTTCTTGCGCGCTATTCCTTTCGGCAGCGACGGCTCTTTCTCTTGGGAAGATATGTCAGCTCGCTATACATCAGAGCTCGCAAATGACTTTGGCAACCTAGCTTCACGCTTGGCTGCGATGATTGAAAAATACTGCGAAGGCAAATTGCCCGCGAAGGCCACCGATGCAGCGCTATCTGCAGCGCTATCTAACACCGTTGAAAAAGCGGACGCTGCAATGGTCGCACTTGATTTCCAAGGTGGAATCAACGCGGTTATGGATTTCTGCAAGAAGGTAAATGGCTATGTCACTGAGAAAGAGCCATGGATCCTGGCAAAAGATCCTGCAAATAAAGCAGCGCTCGAGGAAGTTTTATATAACACTGCCGAATCACTTCGCGCACTTGCCGTCTTGTTGCATCCAGTAATGCCAGCGACAACGGAAATCTTGTGGGAATCTCTTGGTGCAAATGCAACTATTGGTTTACTTGCAGATCAACAGATCTCAAAGGTTGCACAATGGGGACAACTTCCCGAAGGAACTCTTGTAACTAAGACTCCAGTGCTATTTCCACGACTCGAGACTAAAGAGTAATTTCCTATGGCAGATCGCCACAATCGCGATATTGATCGCCCACTGGCGCCAGCGCCAAAACCACTTCCTGTTCCAACGGTCGATGCACATGCACATTTGGAAATCGTTACCGATGCTCCACCTGATTCGGCAGAGGTAAAGCAAGTTTTAGATGATGCAAAAGCGGCTGGCGTAGATCGCGTTGTACAAGTTGGATATTCCGCAGAACAATCAAAATGGTGTGTTGCAGCAGCCGAGCACTTTAACGACCGCGTTCTTGCCGCAGTTGCACTGCATCCCAATGAAGCGCCAGTTGTCCCTGATTTAGAAGCCGACTTAAAGATCATCGAAGAACTTGCTAACCACCCACGAGTTCGTGCAATTGGTGAGACCGGTTTAGATTATTTCCGTACACCACCTGAACTGCGCAAACGCCAGCAGGATTCATTTAAATGGCATATTGAACTAGCGAAGAAGACTAATAAAGCGTTAGTAATTCACGATCGTGATTCACATGATGATGTCTTATCTATCTTGCTTGAAGTGGGCGCTCCCGAAAAGACTGTCTTTCACTGCTTCTCTGGCGGAGTAGATATGGCCAAGCTCTGCATTGATCGGGGTTACATACTCTCTTTCGCAGGCACGCTAACCTTTAAGAACGCACCTGAACTCCGCGATGCGGTAAAACTTGTTCCGCACGATCAGCTATTGGTTGAGACAGATTCTCCTTTTCTGGCTCCCATGCCGAATCGTGGTGCGTTAAATACTCCGGCACAGATCGCAAACATTGTGCGCGCCATGGCTGAAGAACGTAACGAGAGCGTTGGGGCACTTGCCCAAGCGCTTTCGGATAACGCCGAACGCATCTTTGGGCCATTTGCCGCAGGTTCAACGCTATGACTTTGCTCGGTGCTGCAGAAATCCGCGCCCTTGCTGAAAAGTTAGATTTAAAACCTGCCAAAGCACTTGGCCAGAACTTTGTGATTGATGCCAATGTTTGCCGCAAGATAGTTCGTACCGCTGGCGTTACTGCAGGCGATGTCGCACTCGAGATCGGTCCGGGCCTCGGTTCACTAACTCTTGCGCTGATGGAAGAGGCAAGCAGCGTAATTGCCGTTGAAATAGATTCGCGGTTAGCCAACCAACTGCCAATAACAGCTGCGCTACATAGCGATCGCAGCGAAATTCTTACCGTTATCAATCAAGATGCTCTACAAGTTAAATCACTTCCAGGTGAACCAACTGTTTTAGTTGCCAACTTGCCATATAACGTCTCGGTTCCGGTCTTCTTACATCTTCTAGAGATTCTGCCAACTCTGCGCAGTGGTGTTGTCATGGTGCAAGCAGAAGTCGCAGATCGCTTAGCCGCAAAACCAAACACTAAGGAATACGGAATCCCTAGCGTTAAAGCTGCTTGGTGGGCAGATGTAACCGGTGCTGGATCAGTCTCGCGTTCTATCTTCTGGCCGGCACCAAATGTGGATTCAAAGTTAGTTGGATTTAAGCGCCGTGCAACACCAGGAGACGAGACTCTGCGCAAAGAAGTCTTTACGATTATCGATCTGGCTTTTGCACAACGTCGCAAGATGCTCCGTGCTGCGCTTTCCTCGCGCTATGGCGGTTCCGCTGCCGCTGAAGCGCACTTAATCGCCGCCGGAATCGACCCAACGTTGCGCGGTGAATCACTTGATATCCATGGCTTCTGCAAAATTGCCCAACAAGGTTTAGAGTCTTAGCGTGTCCAGAACCAATCGAAACTCTGTCACCGTGCGAGTTCCTGCCAAGGTAAATCTGCAATTGGCAGTTGGCCCACGCGAGGCCGATGGATTCCACAATTTAGTTACTGTTTTTCAAGCGATCTCAATTTATGACGATGTCACAATTACTAAATCTGCACCTGGTAACGGAATAACGATTTCAATCATCGGTGATCACACTCATGGCGTGCCAGCCGATGCCACTAATTTGGCGGTAAAGGCAGCGCAGTTAATCGCCGACGATTATGACTTTGTGATTGATGCCCACATAGAAGTGAATAAATCGATCCCAGTAGCAGGCGGCATGGCCGGCGGAAGCGCCGATGCTGCAGCAGTTATTGTCGGCGTAAATGAACTTTACGAACTCGAGATGTCACGCGAAGAGATGCATGAATTTGGTTCACAACTTGGTAGCGATGTTCCATTTATGATTTCTGGTGGCACTGCAATTGGTCAGGGTCGAGGAGATCAATTAACGGCAGCGCTTTCGCGCGGCACATATCACTGGGTTTTAGCGCTCTCAACTGTTGGTTTATCAACTCCCGCTGTTTATCAAGAGTGCGATCGCCTGCGCGCTGGTTTAGATATTGCAGCGCCCCAAACCAGCGATGCGTTGATGCAATCTTTACTTGCTGCAGATGCAAAAGCTGTAGGCCAAGCGCTACATAACGATCTGCAATCCGCGGCATGTTCACTGCGACCTGCTTTAACTTTAGTTCTAGATGTGGGTGAAGAATACGGCGCACTTGGTTCAATCGTTTCTGGTTCCGGGCCAACAGTTGCATTTTTAGTTGCCGATGAAGAGCAAGGTTTAGATTTAGCAGTGGCGTTAACTTCT
>JBIIRS010000072.1:0-5813 GCA_044341425.1 Candidatus Planktophila sp.
CTAATCGATTAGCAGGTAGCGCAGCTGTTCCAATAAGTGCAAAATCCAAGTAGCCGATGTGGTTCATCGCAAGAATCGCGCCACCTTTGCGCGGGATATGCGCCTCGCCCTCAAAACTAAATTGCAGTCCGAGGTACTTCCAAAAGGTCTTTAACGCAACGATTACCGGCGGATAGACAATTTCAGCCAAGGTTTGAACCTTGAGCAACGCGAGCTTCTTGCGCTTGCTTATATAGCTTTCCAGCGCGATAACTTGAGCGAACGAGCGGGCCGCTCATTACTCCAAGGAAGCCGACCTCTTTTGCTTCCGCAGCAAGTTCTACAAACTCTTCAGGCTTAACCCAACGTTCTACAGGATGATGTTTATTTGTCGGACGCAGATATTGGGTGATCGTAATCAAGTCACATCCCGCATCGTGTAAGTCGACCAGGGCCTGGGAAATTTCTTCGCGAGTTTCACCAAGGCCAAGGATGAGATTTGATTTTGTGATCAATCCATATTCACGCGCCATATTGATGACGTGCAGTGATTTCTCATAAGTAAATGCCGGACGGATTCGCTTGAAGATTCGGGGGACTGTCTCTAAATTATGAGCGAAGACTTCTGGCTTGGTTTCGAATATTTGATTGAGGAGCTCCGGCTTGGCATGAAAATCCGGCGCCAACATCTCAACGCCACAACCTGGATTTAGCTCATGTACCTGTCGGATAGTTTCGGCATACAACCATGCGCCTTCATCAGGCAGATCATCGCGAGTTACTCCAGTGATCGTTGCGTATTTAAGTCCCATGCTCTTAACTGATTCAGCAACCTTTCGTGGCTCTTCACGATCAATGGGAAGCGGCTTACCGGTATCGATATTGCAGAAATCGCAGCGACGCGTGCAGCGGTCGCCACCAATTAAAAATGTCGCTTCTTTATCTTCCCAGCATTCAAAAATGTTTGGACAGGCCGCTTCTTGGCAGACCGTGTGCAGACCTTCACTTTTAACTAACGAACGAAGTCTGGTGTATTCGGGACCCATGTTGGCGCGAGTTTTAATCCACTCTGGTTTTCTTTCAATCGGGGTCTCGGTATTGCGCGCCTCAATGCGAAGTAACTTACGTCCATCTGGAGCGATGCTCATACGCTTACCTTACCGAGTGCAGCGGTAATCTCTTTCTCAACCATTGAAATCACCTCAGAAATGCTAATTTCGCGCCCAAGTTCGCGTGCCATAGAGGTTACTGCAGCATCATCTATTCCGCAGGGCACGATCTGTCCAAAAGCAGTTAGGTCAGGGCTCACATTTAATGCAAAACCATGCATTGTGACTCCAGAGGCGACGCGAATTCCGATCGCCGCAATTTTCCGCTCTCCTTTTTCATCGCATACCCAAACTCCTGAGCGACCTTCAACTCTTTGCGATTTGATTCCAAAACGCGAACAGATTTCGATTAGCGCTGCTTCGAGAGTTCTCACAAATCCGACAAGTTCGGTTGGCTTAAGCAACTTAACAATTGGGTAACCCACCAGTTGACCTGGTCCGTGCCAAGTTATTCGTCCACCGCGATCTACATCAATGACGGGAGTGCCATCGGAGGGACGTTCAAAATCTTGTGTTCTTTTTCCTGCAGTAAAAACAGAAGGGTGCTCTAATAAAATAAGTGAGTTAGGGCGGGTGCCAGTAACGATTTCTTGATGGAACTGGCGCTGCATGCCTAGCGCTGCTTCGTATTCGACTAATCCAGCACGCGAAATCTCGATCACCGGCGAGATAGGTGCTTCTTGTACATCCACACACACAGCCTAAAGGTAGGCTATGTCCCTAGCGAATTTAGCGTGATCCATAGAGCGAAAGGCCATCTCAACGTGTCAAACAACTTCCAATCCCAGAGCACTCAAAAGAACCGCAAGCCCTTTGCTTGGGCGATGCTGGTCGTAATTCTCTGGTTCGTCATAACTGGCATCTTTGGACCGCTCTTTGGAAAGTTGACCTCAGTTCAGGAGAACAACAACTCCTCATTCTTGCCTAAGGGCGCAGAAGCAACTTTGGCTGCAGATCAGATCAAGCTATTTTCTTCCCAAGATTCATTTAATTTCCCTGCACTCGTTCTCTTTGAAGGAAGTTTCACCCCGTCAACTGTTGCGGCGGTTAATGATCACGTTACCAAGGTCGGCGACTTAAAACTGGCTGGTACATCAGCAAAGATTTCTGATTATTTGGCCCCAGGCCAGCTTATTTCAGTAATTCCGGCCGAAGATGGAAAAGCTCTTCTTGCAATTATTCCACTTGACGGAAATGCTATTTCAAAATTATTACCAAACGATGAACCTGTACTTCCGGCCGCGATTGAGGCACTTCGTGAAGACATAAGACCAATCGCCGAATCCAATGGATTTACGCCATACGTGACTGGACCTGGTGGCTTATTGGGAGATCTTTTCGGCGCATTCGGTTCACTCGACTCGACACTATTACTTACAACGCTCGCAGTAGTCGCAGTTATATTAATTGTTGTTTATCGGTCTCCAATCCTTTGGATTATTCCCCTACTTTCTTCACTCTTCGCGCTATCTACCGCTGGTGGAATTATTTATCTTCTCGCCAAAAATGACATAATTGATGTCGACGGGCAATCACAGGGAATTCTTTCTGTCTTAGTAATTGGCGCCGCAACAGATTACGCACTTCTTCTCATTGCCCGTTATCGTGAAGAATTGCATTTCACAGATAATAGATTTGTAGCAATGCGCGCAGCTTATAAAGGCGTGTGGGAGCCAATCCTTGCTTCCGGTTCTACCGTTGCCATCTCACTTTTGATTTTGCTGTTTAGTCAACTAACAAATACCGCGAGCCTTGGACCCATCGGCGCTATCGGAATCGTTGTCTCGATGATTACTATTTTGACCCTTTTGCCAGCGCTGTTATTGATTTTTGGCCGCTGGATCTTTTGGCCACGAATTCCAGAAAATGATGGCGATGATCACGTCATGAGTGGATCTTGGTCAAAAATTGCTAATTCAATTGCGCGCAAACCTCGTAAGGCATGGATTATTACTGGAGTTGTTCTGCTTGCCTTTGCTAGCGCATCGACAACTCTAAAGGCAGATGGGCTTGGAACAGTTGATTCATTTACTGGAAATCCAGAATCTGTCGTTGGTCAGAAGCTTCTCGAAACGCATTTCCCAGGCGGTGAAGGTAATCCAACTCAGGTTGTGATTGATGTACGCAAGATTTCGGCAGTTACTTCTGCCATAAAGAGCGCACCTGGTGTCACAGATGTAACGCCGATGCTCGATCGCATGGAGATTCCAGGACAGCCAAAGCCTGAAATGAAAATTGTAAATGGGCGAGCAATTCTAAATGTTACGCTCAACAAAGCTCCAGATAGCATCGAAGCCGGAAATGACATTCCGAAGATTCGCGAGCTCGCTAAAGCAGTGGATTCAACTGCCTTGGTGGGTGGCACAAGTGCCGTCTACTTCGATGTACGCACTGCAAATAATCGAGATAACCGAACAATCATTCCAATTATCTTGCTGGTAATTACTCTGATCCTCGGAGTCTTGCTCCGAAGCATCCTGAGCGCTGTAGTTCTACTCGGAACAGTTGTACTGAGTTACTTTGCAACCTTGGGCGTATGTGCGCTGGTCTTTAACCATGTATTTGGTTTTGCCGGAGGAGATAACTCATTCCCATTGTTTGCATTTATCTTCTTAGTTGCACTTGGTATTGATTACAACATCTTCCTGATGACACGCGTACGAGAAGAAAGTGCCAAGCTCGGCACTCGTGCAGGTGTGACAAAGGGCGTAACCGTTACAGGAGCGGTAATCACATCTGCAGGAATTGTTTTAGCAGCGACCTTCGCAGTTCTTGGTCTCTTGCCATTGGTACCGCTAGCCCAGTTGGGATTCGCGGTCGCATTCGGAGTTCTGCTAGATACCATCATTGTTCGTTCAATCTTGGTTCCTGCATTGGTCCATGAGATCGGTCCAAAGATCTGGTGGCCTTCTAAGTTACAAACCAAGTAACTTCCTCGCTGCCTATTAATCGATAACCCTTATGTATCTAGTAGTCGGCGCCGGATTAGCTGGAATGAGCGCTGCTATTACCTTGCAAAAGAACGGTGCTGAAGTCGCTCTTCTTGAGGCATCAGATCGTGCGGGTGGTCGGGTTGCAAGTGATCAGATTGATGGTTTTACCTTGGATCGCGGCTTTCAGTTGATAAATGCAAACTACCGCGAGATCAAAAAGGGGAAGTACCTAGAAAACGTTTCTTTTGAAGTTGCACCGCGCACTGTCGGGGTAGCAACTGCTACAGGAATAGTTCGACTGGGGGATCCGCGCTCCTCCCTCTTCTCAGTTTTCTCGAGTAAAACTGGCAGCACTTTTGCGAAGATGAACTTTCTAAAGTATTTACTTACTAGTCCGCGTCAGAATGAGAGCGTAGAAGACCACCTTTTACGAACAGGAACAGCTGATCTCTACCAGAAAGTTCTGAAGCCTTTTCTGCAAGGCGTATTCCTTGCCGACCCATCGCAAGTTAGTGCGGTTGTTGGCCGAGAAGTTATCGCATCCTTCATAAATGGAAAGTCAGGTATTCCCTCAAAGGGCGCGGGGGAGTTTGCCACGCGCATGGTTGCTCAGATCAAAGATCTACGGTTGAACACCCAGGTCGAAGAGATAGATAGCAAGGGCGTTGTCACCAACCAAGGAAGAATCAACGCTGCTGGTGTAATCCTGGCAACCGACCTTACAACTGCAGGACAGTTACTTGGCGCTCAAGAAATTGGCCGATTAGCTAGATCTACAACTTGGTACCACGCGACTTCACTCTCCCCAACCGATAACGCAGAGTTAATTGTCGATAGCCAAGCTCGCGGACCAGTAGTTAACTCAATAGTGATCTCGAATCTATCGCGCGCTTATGCACCCATTGGCCAACATTTAATTTCTTCCACAACAATCAAACACTCATCTGAATCTGAAGTACGCCGCCACTTAACGCAGATGTGGGGAGTATCAACAGAAGAGTGGAGATTCTTGGCTAAATATGAAATTAACTCGGCGTTGCCTCTATTTGAGCCTGGATTTAGAAAGCGCCAAGCATTTAAGATTGAAAAGAATATTTATTGCGCAGGAGATTATCTAGAATCGCCCTCACAAAATGGCGCTTTGCTTTCTGGTAGAAAAGCAGCAGAGCAGTTATTGATCGATCAACGCCGTTAAGGCGTTGGTAATATGTGGGTAATCCCAAACAAATCCAGCATCGCTCAGAGCGTTCGGCATAACTTTCTTTGAACCCAGAACTTCGCTTGAAAAACCACCGAGTGCGATCTTCAGTGCAATTGCAGGTGCCGGAAAGAGCGCTGGTCGATTCATCGCGCGGGCAAGGGCAGCAGTGAATTCTTGGTTGGTAACAGGGTTAGGTGTAGTCAGGTTTACTGGACCTGCAATTGGGTGTTCGAGTGCGAAGATAATCGCGCGGACTACATCGTGGAGAGTTATCCAAGACCACCATTGTTTACCGGAACCGAGTTTTCCACCAAGACCAAATCTAAAGAGTGGCAACATGCGACCTAGCGCGCCACCAGTCGGATCAAGAACTAAGCCAGTGCGAAGTTTTACAGTGCGAACATCCCCAGCAAGGTCAGCGGCACCTTCCCATTCGCGGCAAACGGCAGCCAAGAAATCATTGCCAACAGAATCGCTCTCAACAACCGCGCGATTTCCGGAATCTCCATACCAACCGATTGCACTTGAAGAGATAAAGACCTGTGGCTTCACTTCAGCAACCGCGTTAGCAATCGCAGTTGTTCCGAGTAA
>JBIIRS010000073.1:0-5778 GCA_044341425.1 Candidatus Planktophila sp.
TAATTCCTTCAGGTGCTGAGAGAATGCAGATTGCGGTGATGTCATCAGCGCCGCGCTCGATCAAGAAGTTAATTGCCGCAACAAGCGTTCCACCAGTTGCCAACATCGGATCTAAAACAAAGCATTGACGTCCCGCTAGATTTTCAGGAAGACGGTTGGCATATGTGCTTGCTTGTAAAGTTTTTTCATCACGAACCATGCCCAAGAATCCAACTTCAGCAGTTGGAATCAAACGCGTCATTCCCTCGAGCATTCCAAGGCCAGCGCGCAAGATTGGAACAACAACTGGACGTGGATCTGAGAGTTTTAACCCAGTCGTTTGCGTGACTGGCGTCTTGATCGAAACTTTTTCGGTTCTGACTTCGCGCGTTGCCTCGTAGGCGAGCAAGGTCACGAGCTCTTCTACCAAGTGACGGAAAGTTGGTGAATCAGTTCTTTCATCGCGCAGAACGGTCAACTTATGAGTGATCAGCGGGTGGTCGGCGACATGAACTTTCATAACGCCTACCTTACAGGGGTTTTCATCTAGCCCAATGAGTGCCAATATGTCAGATGTGAGCGATGCAAATTTTGGTGGGGCTGTCGTGGCTAACGAGGTAGATATCGCCGTTGCTGCCTGGCATGAGGAGGGGCGCTGGAACCTAGCGTTGTTACCTGACGCACATGATCTACCACACATTATTGATCGCCTTAAATCACAACAAACAAATGGCGGTGCGATCGCACTTCTAGCAATCGATGAAGAATTCTTTATCTTGATAAGAGTCTTGGGTTCGCATATAAGTATGTTTCTTAGTGATGTAACTTGCGCACTCGACTATGAAGTTGCCGCAGAATTCTTAGAGCTTTGTGATTTAGATTCACCCGAAGAAGATGACGAACCGCTACCGGTAGGCCACTTAGATATCTTGGCAGATCTCGGCGTAAATTCGATGGAGTTATCTGCGCTCTGCGATGATGCAGAACTTTTTCCTGATGAGCAGCTAGAAGCAATTGCCAGTCGCTTAGGATTTGCCGATCAATTTGCAGAGCTATTGGAGCTATAAGAATTTCTACTCAGACACCTGAATCGCTAATGCAAGAAGCGATCACAATTGCACGCCAAGCAACAGCCACGGGAGATGTCCCTGTAGGTGCTTTAGTAATAAATAAAGATGGCGTTGTTATTGGGACTGGATCTAATGAACGTGAAGCCAATAACGATCCAACAGCACATGCTGAAATTATTGCTATTCGTAACGCTGCCGCGAGATTACAAAATTCACGATTAGATGGTTGCACACTTGTTGTAACCCTGGAGCCTTGCCCGATGTGTGCTGGAGCGATCGCCCAATCAAGAATTTCACATCTAATTTTTGGTGCGTGGGATGCAAAAGGTGGCGCAGTTGGCTCAGTTTGGGATGTTATTCGCGATCCACGTTCACTATATAAAGTAAATGTGACAGCAGGAATATGTGAAGAAGAATGTGCAGACTTACTACGCGATTTCTTTGAAGGTCAGCGCTAAGCAAGAAGTTCGTAAGAAGGGTTCAAGATAGTCAAGGCACCTTCTTCTTCACCGACCATACCTTCGGCGCGTAATTGGGAACCAACTTCTAAGCCTGCAATCTCGCGACGTCCCAAGAATTGCAGAGTAACGCCACCGGTCTGATCCCAAACTTCTACCTGGAGCATTGGCGCAGATCCGCGAGGAGCGCTTTTAATTGAAGTTACCCGCCCCTGCACGTGTGCACGCTTTCGCCATTGAATCTCACCGATTTGAGTCATATTTTCTGCATAGTGGCTCATCGGCTCAACGCTCTTTATTACATCTTTAACAGGTTTAAATTGCGGAACCGCTACTGCTGGCTTTACCTCACTCTGTTGAGAGGTAATTAACTGTGAAGCAGAGGTGATGCGATCTACGTCAAAAGGAACGATAGTTGCAACAACGCGCTGCAATTGAGAAATAGGTGCAGCAATTTCTTCAGCGGTTTGATCATGCAATAAACGGCCAAGGAAACCAGAATATGAACGACGTGGGAGAAGCAGAGTTAATTCGACATCGTTCTTCTCGGTCATGCGAATTGCGTAATCTAAAGCTGCATTAGCTAAGCGACGATCAGGGCAATCAATGAATTCAAGAGTTACATCGTCTAACGCATCTGACTTTGCCCACGCTGCCTTAATCTCTTCTGCATGTCGGTCATCAATCACGAAATGAACTGCTGTCAATTCACGTGGTTTTAGGCTTCGCGCATATCGAATTGCACCAACTGTTGCCAAGTCCACTTTATCTATCAACACCGAAACGTTGTGGCGGATAATTGTAGTTGCACGTTCTTGCTCTCTTGGAACGTAAAGAACTTTCTTTTCTCGCTCATACTGGCGATTTAGGTGAAGCATAATTGCCACAACAATCGGCGTTCCAATCACGACTACCCAAGTTCCTTCTGCAAATTTAATTACTGAAAGAACAATTACGGTGAATATCGAAATGACCGCTGTACCTGCATGTAGCAACACCTTTAGATTTATTTTATTTGCTGAATCTTTGAAGGATCGTTTAGTCATTCCCGAACTTGTAAGACTAAAGCCGATAAAGACTGATAAAGCATAAATAGCGGCTAGAACTGTGATACTTGCCTTTGTCGAAACGATCAAGATACAGGCGCCGAGTGCGATAAAAATAATTCCGTTTGAGAAAACTAATCTGTGGCCTCTTTGACTCAATCTATTTGGCAGGTACCCATCTTTTGAAACCGTGTTCACCATATTCGGAAATGCACTAAAACAGGTGTTTGCCCCGGCGAATAAAATTAACATTGTTCCGAGTTGAGTTAGAAAATAGAGTGCTGTGCCGATTAAGTTTTCGCCTAATGCAGCTTTCGCAACCAACGATATTACCGTTGGCGTTCCGTCAGCGTGGGGGATCGCTAGAGTTTCTTTAGCAAGCCAACTGATACCTAAAATTAAAGTAGCAAGAGTAATGCTCATATAAATTAGAACTTTTCTGGCATTTTCATGTTCAGGTTGCTTAAAAATCGGAACGCTATCTGAAATTGCTTCTATTCCTGTAAGAGATGCGCTGCCGTTTGCAAATGCTCTTAAAATAAATAGAAACGCGGCAAATGAAATTAAACCTTGAGATTGTCCAATATCAACTAAACCCTCTTCGGATGCGCTGTAAGTTGGAAGAGTTCCATTTAAAAATCTATAAAAACCTGCAATAAATACAAGAAGCATGGTTCCGATAAAGAGATAGGAAGGAATAACAAAAACAATCCCTGCTTCCTTAACTCCCCGTAAATTCACATAAGTTAAAATCACGACTATTACGCAAGAAATAACTACTTTGTATTGATCAATTTCGGGAAATATTGATATGACTGCCGCTACTCCAGCTGCAGATTGAATTGCAACAGTTATTATGTAACCGAACATCAATTCAATGGCTGCCACTTGTGACGGGATTTTGCCGAAATTTTCTCGTGCAACAACGTAGGCGCTTCCAGATTTAGTATATGTACCAATCACATCTCTGTAACTAAATGTAATTATAAGTAACATAAATAGGATGACGCCGGTAAGTGGTGGGAAAATTGTGAAGGCAGCTAGCCCAAAAGCTGGAATTAAAGCGACCAAAATCTGTTCGCCACCGTAGGCAGAGGATGAGATGCAATCGGAGGAAAGAATTCCAAAGGCATATCGTTTGCCGAGACGTTGATTGCCTAATGTGTGCCGATTTAAAGGATTACCCAGCAGGCGACGCTTGATCTTGTAGCTAAGTGGATCTTTAACATGAGTAGTTTCTCGGAGAGCAACCGGCTCAGGCGCACCATCTGTCCACGACTTGGGCACTTTGAACTCCTTGCAGTTACCGCGGCTGGCGCGTCCATTTAACAATTTAGTATGCTCATACTATGCGCACTCAGTTATATATAGATGGTCAATGGGTAGATGGAAATGGCACTTTAGATGTAACAGATCCTAGTGATGGCTCAGTAATCGCCAAGGTCTCCACCGCTGGAGATGCGCAGATCGAGGCCGCCCTAGCTGCCGCCCACCGCGCCGCACCTGCCTGGGCCAAGACCGCGCCCCGCGTGCGCGCCGAAATGCTCCGCAAAGCATTTGAGTTAATGATTCAAGAAGCAGATTATTTAGCTGAGTTAATTTCGAAAGAGAACGGTAAAGCGATTACCGATGCGAAAGGCGAAGTTGCCTACGCCGCAGAATTCTTCCGCTGGTTCTCTGAAGAAGCGGTACGTATCGCAGGAGATTTCCGCATGTCACCAAGTGGCGATAAGCGAATTTTAGTTACACATCAACCGGTTGGTCTCTCACTACTAATTACTCCTTGGAACTTCCCAGCTGGAATGGCGACTCGCAAAATTGGTCCAGCAATTGCTGCAGGCTGCACCATGATTTTAAAACCAGCCGGCGAAACACCTCTTACCGCGCTCGCCATCGTGGACATTCTTGATCGCGCTGGAGTTCCAAAGGGTGTTGTCAATTTAATTCTTCCAACACCAACCGGCCCTGCCATCGCCAAGATGTTGCATGATCCACGCGTTAAGAATCTTTCATTTACTGGCTCAACTGAGGTTGGTCGAATTATTCTTAAAGAAGCTGCCGATAACGTAATTCGTTGCTCTATGGAGCTCGGCGGAAATGCACCGTTTGTTGTTATGGATGATGCCAATATTGATGAAGCAATTAAAGGTTTGATGTTGGCAAAGATGCGCAATGGTGGTGCTGCCTGCACTGCTGCAAACCGTATTTATGTACAGAGAAAAGTTTCTGCAGAATTCACTCAAAAGTTTGCCGCAGCAATGGGCGCATTTGTTATGGGTCGTGGTCGCGATGCTGGAGTACAACTTGGCGCGAGCGTTTCAATTAAAGAACGTAACAAGATTGCAGAGTTAGTTGATAACTCAGTAAAGGCTGGAGCAAAAGTATTAACCGGCGGCAAGACCCCTGATGGTCCAGGCGCTTTCTATCCAGCAACAGTTCTAGAAGTTGATAAATCAGCTGAAATCCTTAACCACGAAGTCTTCGGGCCAGTTGCGCCAGTAGTTATCTTCGATACCGATGCTGAGGCGATTGAACTTGCAAATAGCACTGACTTCGGACTTATTAGCTACGTTTACTCTGAGGATCTAAAGCGCGCGATCCAGATCTCTGAGGCGCTTGAATCCGGAATGGTTGCAATTAACCGCGGAATGATTTCAGATCCTGCTGCGCCATTTGGTGGAGTTAAGCAGAGTGGTCTTGGACGCGAAGGTGGCTTCGATGGCATTCACGAATTCCTTGAGACCAAATACATAGGCGTCGAAATCTAACTAATTCTTCCCGCTTCGCTTTGGGCAAATAATTCCACCAGTATGTCTATTTTCGCTTCAACTGTTTGCGGAATAGGAAAACCAATCTCGTAACTGTTTCCAGTTTTATCCTTATTGTTCATCTGACACAGATAAGTATCATTCTTAACATAGTATAGAAGATTAAATTCATTTGAATCTTTTTGGAGTATTCCATTTTCTATTAGCTGATTTGCCTACCAAGGAAACGAAGATATAGATTCGTCAAAGAATTCTTTTTTGAACGCCATTCAGTCTGGCTTCAGTAATGCATTGACTAACTTAGGCGATATCGTTTTGGTTTACGATCAAAACCTTCGAGATGCGGTCTATTATTGGAAGATTGGCAGTGACGAACACAATATTGATGATTGTCGTCAATCGCTATCAAATTTTGAAACAGAGCCAGGGACGTATTCAGCATCAATCCAGCTCGATG
>JBIIRS010000074.1:0-5775 GCA_044341425.1 Candidatus Planktophila sp.
CAAAGATGCTAGTTGCCTGCATTGCAGTAACCGAGTATCCCTGACCGAAAGCAACAGTTGGCGCTGTGGTTCCAGACCAATCCTTTACGGCATGAAATATTCCTCTAGATTCACCAGGCAACCCTGATCCGGTTGATACACCAATTCCAAATTTTGTTAAATAGCTATGTAACTTGTCATTGGAGAGCATTTCACCAATTTTTATCGTTCCAGTATTTGATGAAACTGCGAGGATTCCAGAGGTCGTTAGATATTGGACAGGGTGGCGCTCATGGTCATGGAAGGTATCTCCCCCGCGCTTTAGCGAATATGGAACTGATAGAACAGTCTCTGGAGTTATCTTCTTCTCCTCTAGCGCCGCCGCCAAAGTCATAATCTTTCCAGTTGAGCCAGGCTCATAAACATCTTGTACCGATGGATTTCGCATTAACGATTGAGAAACAGTCTTGGTGTTATTTGGATCAAATGTTGGAGCAGTAGCGTGAGCCAAGATATGGCCAGTCTTTGGATCCATAACGATCACTGTTCCGCTAGTTGCGCGTGATTTGGAAACGGCCTCTTGAATTGCTTGCGCAGCAACCCACTGCACATCACGGTCGATCGTTAAGCGAACCGTTGTGCCTTTCTTCGCCGCCACGATTTCATTCTGTGAGCCAGGAATTTCTGCTCCTAAGCCACGTGCATATGAATAACGTCCATCGGTTCCAGAAATGAGTGAGTTCATACTTGATTCAAGGCCTGTGGCACCGATTCCATCTTGACGAACGAAACCGACAAGAGAGGAAACGAGTGAGCCAGATGGATATTCGCGGATGTAGTTACGTTCGGCGAAGAAACCAATAATTCGTTTATCTAAATTCTCTTTTGAAAGCGCTGCGTTATGCGCATCAATCGAATCGCTTAAGGTGCGCCAGATCGCAGGCTTTGCACTTCGAGCAACCATCGAATAGCGCTTGGTGCCAGATATCGCGCTCTGTACTTGAGCAACGGTCATTCCAAGGATTGGAGCTGCAAAATTTGCGGTTGCAGGAGCATCGGTAATTTGAGTTTGATCAACGACGATATTTATCGCAGAGACGCTGCGCGCAAAGGCAACGCCATTTATATCTGTGATTTCGCCACGTGCTGCCGGGATGGCGCGTGTGGACTCCATCTCATTGGCAGCCTTTGCCCGGTAATCGCTGGCTTGAATCGCTTGGATCTGAATCAAGCGCGCCGCAAAGAGAAGGAAGAAGATCAAGATAAAGACGATGAGTATGCGGATGCGAGATGCTGCCAGATTTAAATTACCCACGGGCCACATCTCCATTAGTTGTTTCATTAGTTAGTTCAGAAGTTGCGGCACCTGCAAGCGGTGCCAGGTTTAGGAATACTGGCGATTCAGAAGGACGCATTCCAAGTTCGGCAGCTTTCTTAGCTAGCGCCTCTGGTGATGATGCGAGATCAATCTGGCGGTTAATCGCTTCACGTTGATCGGCGACGATCTTGGCTTGCGCCTTTAACTCTGAGAGCGTAAAGGCATCTTGTGCCAGCAAGATATTTACTACTAGCAACATCAATAAACCGATGCCGGCTACTGCCGATAAGAAGGTGGCAAAGAAGCGATGAGTTGCTTGAGCCCCATCAGAAACATTTGGCACTAACTTTAAGAATACTTCTGCAGACTTCTCGGAGAGCTTCTGGCGTGGGGGGCGTGGGGGGCGTGGGGCGCGAGTTGAAATCGTCTGGGTAAGTGCCATTTAAGCAGCCAACCTTTCGATCGCACGTAGACGAACTGATGCAGAACGCGGATTGTTAGCCAACTCTTGATCAGATGGTGTTTCACCTGATTTAGAGACAAGTGCAAACTTCGCGGCAAATTCAGGTAGTTCAACTGGGAGATCACGTGGCGTCTTCGAAGTCGAACGCTCAACAAAAATCTCTTTAACAATTCGGTCTTCAAGCGATTGGAAGGAGAGAACAACTACGCGTCCGCCGACCATCAATAGGTCAAGGGCAACTGGAAGTGCGCGGGTGATGGCACCGAGTTCGTCATTAGCTTCGATGCGAAGTGCTTGGAAGGTGCGCTTTGCTGGATTGCCACCGGTACGACGAGTTGCAGCAGGAATGCTCTCTTTAACTAAGTTCGCAAGTTCTTGGGTTGAGTTAAGGGGTGCTTTGGCACGGGCTTTAACGATGTTTTCAACGATTCGTGTTGCGAACTTTTCTTCGCCGTAGGTACGCAAGATCTTTACGAGTGCGCCAGGCGCATAGGTATTTACGATCTCGGATGCGGTAATTCCACGAGTGCGATCCATGCGCATATCAAGCGGTGCATCCTGTGAATATGAAAATCCTCGATCTACTTCATCCAATTGAATTGATGAAACGCCAAGATCAAAGAGGATCCCGTTAACGCTTTTATAACCATGGCTTGCAACAACTTCACCGATGCGATCGAAGATTGCGTGGTTTGGTTTGAAGCGATCTCCAAAGCGTGCAAGTCGAGCAGATGCGCGTTCTAGAGCGATTGGATCACGGTCGATTCCGATAACGGTGAGAGTAGGAAATTTCTCAAGCAGGGCTTCGGTGTGACCGCCCAGACCAAGTGTGCAATCGACGATTACTGGAGATTGGTTTAGTAAAATTATTGGAGAGAGTAGTTCAATGCAACGATCAAGCATTACTGAAATATGTTGCGTGCTTGCATCGTTCATATACTCCCCCTTTTCTTAACTAGTTATCTCGCATTTACTACGTCAACTTCATCTCTCATCTCTGGTCACCGCCGGCCGACGGATCTAACGAAAGCGACACCGGGGAAGGGGTGTCGCTGCCGGCTTTAGGTCGGCGGTGGCCACAGATGAGAGCGCTATTCAGTTTTTATTAAGTTGTTTTAATTTTTCTCAGAAGAGACCCGGAAAAATCTCCTCTGAAACCTCGGCAAAGCCCTTTTCACGATCTGTTAAATAAGAGTTCCAAGCTGCGTTATCCCAAATTTCAACGCGAGTATTTGCACCAATAACTACGCACTCTTTTTCAAGTCCTGCATATGTACGAAGTCCTGCAGGAATAGTTACGCGACCTTGACGATCAGGAATTTCATCGTGTGCGCCGGCGAACATCACGCGCATGTAGTCGCGCGCATTCTTTGATGTAACTGGTGCCTGGCGCAGTGTTTCGGTAATAGTTGCAAACTCAGCAGATGGAAAAACGTAGAGACAACGTTCTTGTCCTTTTGTAATTACTAAACCTGCAGAGAGTTCTTCGCGGAATTTTGCGGGAAGGATTAAGCGGCCCTTTTCATCAAGGCGTGGCTCGTGGGTACCGAGAAACATCTTCGCGAACCCCCTTCCCCGAGGACTCTTGTAAGCGGCAGATCCCGCTTAATCCCCCACTTTACTCCACTTTCCTCCTTTTTCAACCACCCTCCGCCACCTTTCCCCCACCGCCTCCCCACGCCTCCCCACCCGATTTTGGACAGCAAAAAAGCCCCCGCGTGAGCGGGGGCTTGGTGGATGAGATTTAGCGGCGGTTAGCCGTTATTGCGTTGATCCCAACGATCTTCCATACCTTGGGTAAAGCCCTTACCAAAGCCTTTGCCGCGTGGGCGCTTTGCAAAGGCAGATGGGCGAGCGCCACTAGCTGCAGCAGCTGAGATCGCATTGGCCAAGACGATTACGCCAACTAGGGCGAAGATAAAGCCGATTACTCCGACGACTGTTACTTGAGCGATTAGGCCGGCAAATAGAGTGGCGATTCCTACGATCAGAGCCACAACTCCAATAGCAGCGCCTGGGCCGCGACGGCGAGTACCTGAAAGCGTGGAGACGAGAGCTGGGTCATCAGCTGATAGCGCCTGCTCCATCTCGGCTAGCAAGCGTAATTCGCGATCGGAAAGTGCCATATACACACAATAGAACATCTTTTTGCTAGGTGCTAGTTGGTTGACCAACTAGTCCAGAAGAGCTAGCGGTGCTAGTTATCCTCTTCATCTTCATCGGATTCAGCCTGAATTAACCGCCCCGGACGCACGCTGCCCCGCCCAAAGCGGGCCTTGGCGCGGTCTATAGCGCTCTCGGCATCGCGCCAACCCTTCTCGCGCGCGCCTAAGACCAATTGTTCAGGTGAATCATCTTGCAAGTTCTCTAAGGCAACTCCAACTAAACGAAGACGGGCGCGATCAATCTTTAACGCCAGGTAGAGCGCCTTAACAACTTCGTAAACCTCGTGGGTGCTATCGATTGCAAGCGGCAGAGTTTTGGAGCGGTTGATCGTCGAGAAATCAGCAAAGCGCACCTTGATCGAAATTGTCTTTGCAAATAAACCTTTCTCGCGAAGTCGCGCCGTTGCATTCTCGGTCATACGTAGAAACTCTTGCAAGATCTCAATTGGATTATCGAGGTCGGTGGAAAATGTTTCGGCGGCCGAAATAGATTTATCTGGTTCTTCAGGTGTGACATCGCGATAGTCGCGCCCCCACGCAAGTTCATAAAGCGAAGCACCTGCTGCATCACCAAGTGCGCGAATCAAAGTGCTGCGCGGGGTATTCGCAATATCTGCAACTGTATGAAGGCCAAGTCTTTCCAACTGTTCAGCAGTCTTTGGCCCGACCCCCCAGATTGCGCCAACTGGCAGCGGGTGTAGGAAAGTTAAGATGCGATCAGTTGTTATTTCGAGCATGCCATTTGGTTTGCAGTGTTGTGATGCCAGCTTGGCAATGAATTTTGAAGGTGCGATACCAACCGAACAGGTGATTCTTTCTTCTTGCTCAACGCGGGCGCGAATAGCTGTTGCAATCTCGCGGCCAGTGCCCAGTAATTTGCGGGCGCCTGTGACATCTAAGAAAGCTTCATCGAGTGAGATCGGTTCAACTAGCGGGGTAAATGATTCGAATATCTTCATTACGCGTTCGGAGATTTCAGAGTATCGATGATGATCGGGTGCGATAAAGATTGCGTTAGGTGCCATTCGTTGTGCGCGGCCCACTGGCATTGCGGCGCGGATTCCGAATTTACGTGCGGCGTAGTTTGCAGATAGAACAACCCCACGCGCACCTGCGCCAACAACAACTGCTTTGCCGCGAAGTTCTGGATGATCGAGTTCGGCTACAGATGCGTAGAAGGCATCCATATCGACATGCAGGATCGTGGCCTCTTGTGGCTTTTCTTGGCTCATATCGCTCTCTCGATTAATTTGCGCGACCACTTTTCATAAGCCTGGCGTAGGTCCCAAGCACCGCTAGCGTTGATCGAGATACCGCGTTCGCCGGTGCGTCTAGTTTTGCCACGGACTAACAATAAGGATGTTGAGTAGAGAGTGGAAGCAAAACCCTCTTGCGCATCAGAGAAGAATGTTGAATCGGTGCAGCCATAACCATCATCGAGAGTTAAGAAGATAACGCGCCGCCCAGAGCGCACTGGCGGGGTCTGCATCGCCACCTTTACTCCTGCTACCAAGATATCGCTCTGTGATCGAAGCGTTAGTAGATCTGATGATTTAACTGCGCCGATGGCATTTAGAAATGGCGCGTAGAACTCGAGCATATGGTGGGTGATATCCATTCCTAAGCGCTCGACTTCGTTACGCACTTTTTCGGAAGCGCCCATCGCAGGTAAACCACTGGTGGCAAGTGCAGGTGGTGCAAAGCCAAAGACCATCTGCGATCCAGAAATATTTGAAGCCGGTGAACGAGTTAGATCAGATAAATGTAGAAGTAGGTCGCGATGATTTAGGGCGCCATCGCTAAGTAAATGCACTCGATCAAAAGCGCCGGTCATGATTAAAGTTTCGATG
>JBIIRS010000075.1:0-5770 GCA_044341425.1 Candidatus Planktophila sp.
TGGAAATGCCGGAACTGTTATGCGCTTCTTGCCGCCACTTTCTGCGCTGGCACAAGGCGATATTTCATTTGATGGCGATCCCCGTTCTTACGAACGTCCGCTCGGCCCAGTCATTGCAGCGCTAGAAGATCTCGGAATCGAAATCGAACACGGGGGTCGCTATAGCTTGCCGATGGTTGTTAAGAGCAAAGGCGAAATACCGGGCGGTGCGCTAACAATTGATGCCAGCGCATCAAGTCAATTCTTATCTGCTCTACTCTTAATCGCACCAAGTACCCGCGATGGAATAGTTGCAACACATAAAGGTGGGCCACTTCCATCAATGCCACATATCGATATGACTGTGCAGATGCTCCGCGATTTTGGTGCAGAAGTTACCGTTGATAAATCGGCTAACAGCTGGAGCGTTTCTGCAGGTGCGCTTCAAGGACAAGATTTAGTTATCGAACCAGATCTTTCAAATGCTGCGCCATTTCTTTCTATCGCGATGGTTTGTGGCGGATCAATCACAATTGCAGATTGGCCAGAAGTTACAACTCAACCTGGCGATCAACTTCGCGAGATATTGGCTGCAATGGGCGCGAAGATTTCGCGCAATAACGATAAGAACCAAGGTGGCTTAACAATTACCGGTGGCGAAAGTATTCACGGAATCGATATAGATCTTCACGATGTTGGCGAATTAACGCCGGCTATTGCAGCGTTAGCCGCCCTTGCAGATTCACCATCTCATCTACGCGGCATCGGACATCTACGTCTTCATGAAACAGATCGTTTAGCCGCTCTTACCCGTGAAATTAACTCACTTGGTGGCAACGTCGTTGAAGATGAAACTTCTCTACATATAACGCCACATGGTGCGATGGGTAAGGGTTTGCATGGCGGCACATTCCACACTTACGAAGATCATCGCCTAGCAACAGCTGGCGCAGTTATTGGTTTAGTTATTCCAGGCGTTGAAATCGAAAACGTTGCTACAACCCGTAAGACCTTGCCTGATTTTCCAGGGCTTTGGCAGAGTTTGGTCTCATGACGCCGCGCGAATTCGATGAATCAGATGCGCGAGTTCGCCCTGCACGGCGCACCCGCCCAAGAAGTAAAGATCGCCCCGCTCACGCCGATGCAATTCAAGCTTTAGTTACAACTGTAGATCGCGGTCGCACAACTTGCATTACAGATGGTGGCGTCATTGTTACCGCGATGAAGGCCCGCGAAATGGGTCCCAAATCTGTTGTCGTTGGTGATTTGGTAAATCTTGTTGGAGATGTTTCGGGTACTGAAGGAACTCTGGCGCGCATAGTTTCAATCGCACCTCGACGTAATAGTTTAAGTAGAACCGTTGATGATGCCGCCAAGATGGAAAGAACCATCGTGGCCAATATTGATCAATTGGTAATTGTTGTCGCCGCGGCAAATCCTGAACCTCGACGTGGACTAATTGATCGCTTCTTGGTCTGTGCCTTCCACGAAAACATTAAACCAATCTTGTTGGTTACCAAGACCGATGTTGCATCTGTTCCAGATTTCTTGCATGAATATGAAACTCTTGGGGTAGAGATCGCAACTGCCGCGATTAAATCTGATACCCGCGAAAGAGATTTGGCTAATTTATTTTCACTGCTAAATGGCAAGACTTCGGTGTTAGTTGGCCATTCCGGTGTTGGTAAATCAACTTTGATTAACGCACTTGTGCCACACGCTGATCGTGTTACAGGAGATGTAAATGATGTAACCGGGCGCGGTCGCCACACCTCATCAAGTGCAATTGCTCTGCCGTTATCCCCCGATCTATCTCCTTCACAAGGCTGGATTATCGATACTCCAGGAATCCGCGCCTTTGGGCTGGCACACCTTGATTCCAATCGGATCGTCGCAGCATTTAACGATCTCTATGAGGTCACACAAACCTGTATGCCAAATTGTTCACACCATGAAATCGGCTGTCGCTTAAATGAATGGGCTAAGCCAGATGGCGTTGTAAACGCTGAGCGAAGCGCACGGGTTGCAAGTCTGAGATCACTTTTAGAGCTTAAAGATTCAAACCCGCCCGCGATAGACTGACAACATGTCCTTTTCGCGCGGCAATGATTTGGCGCTGGCTATGCGCCTGGCAGATGCAGCAGATTCAATTACCTTAGCGCGCTACCAATCAATTGATCTAGTCGTTACAACTAAACCAGATAACACTCCTGTCACAGATGCCGATAGGGCAACTGAAGAAGCTTTGCGCGCGCTGCTAAAGAACCACCGCCCAGATGATGGAATCGTTGGCGAAGAATTCGGTAACGATGCAGGTGGAACAGAGCGTTACTGGGTGATTGATCCAATTGATGGCACTAAGAATTTTCTTCGTGGTGTTCCGACTTGGGCAACGTTGATCGGTTTAATTGAAAAACAGAGCGATGGCAGTGAAGTTGTAGTTGTTGGCGTAGTTAGCGCACCTGCGCTATTTCGCCGCTGGCATGCCAGCGAAGGCCACGGGGCATTTGTTTCGGTAAACAAAGCAGCTCCTGAGCGCATCAACGTTTCACAGGTGAGCGAAATTAAAGACGCCTCAATTTCTTACTCGGACTTTATTGGTTGGGGCGAAATACTTTTGCCTTTCCAAGAATTAATGGCCGCCGCATGGCGCACTCGCGGTATCGGAGATTTCTGGTCACATATGTTGGTCGCCGAAGGTGCGGTAGATGTTGCAATAGAACCATCGCTAGCGTTGTGGGATATGGCCGCGCTCGACATTATTGTGCGCGAAGCAGGTGGCAGATTTACCAATATGGCAGGCGTAGATGGCAGTCTTGGCGGAAGCGGGCTATCCACGAACTCTGCGATTCATCAGAAGATTGTGGATGCTCTAAATGGCCGCTGACCTTAGTAGATCTGCGCTAGTTACAAGAACGTTCTCGGCCTCGGGAATGACCTGTTCTTCCTGCGTAAATTCCATCGAAAATTCACTCAACTCCATCAGCGGGGTTAGCGCCAGCGTTAACTTTGCAACCGAAACTGTCCATATCTTGGCACCTGCTGAAGTAAAGACCGCAGATTTGATTAAGAAGATCAAGAACGCTGGTTATGGCGCAGTATTGATAGAAGATGGTGCAGGTCCTGCGATGCATAATAAAAAGTCAGGGGTTGCTCTCTTCTTTGCAATTATCTTCGCAGTACCAGCGATCGCTGTTTCGATGATTCACCAATGGCACGAAAGAATTGATACCGAAATCCTCCTAACGCTGGATTACTTCAATATCTTGCCACCGCTGTATTCACCAACTGCTTGGCTAGCCATCGGACTTACTGCACCGCTTATCTTGATCGTTGCGCTACCAATTCACCGCGCCGCAATTCGAAATTTCTTCCATCCAACTATGGATTCGCTTATCTCGCTAGGTTCATTCAGTGCATTTGGTTGGTCGATTTACTCAAATGCAACTGGACAAGGTGAGGTTTATACTGAAGTTGCTGCTGGAGTTTTGTTATTTGTGATTCTCGGTCGCCACCTTGAATCACGTGCTAAGCGTCGCGCAAGCAGTGCGCTATCTGCGCTTCTGGCACTTGGCTCAAAAGAGGTCATTGTTCTCCGGAAAGGCTTAGAAGTAATAATTCCCATTTCAGAGTTGCAGATCGGTGATGATTTTGTTGTAAAACCTGGAGCGCGAATTCCAACTGATGGCTTAGTTATCTCAGGTATCTCAACTGTAAATAACGCGATGATGACCGGTGAATCAACTCCTGTTGAAGTTGGTCCCGGATCTCGCGTTATCGGTGCATCACTAAATAACAATGGCCGCATCATTGTGCGCGCAACCCGCATCGGAAGCGATACCGAGCTCGCGCGCATCACCGCAATGGTTGTACAAGCCCAAGGAAATAAGGCCCCAATTCAGCGTTTAGCCGATCGCATAGCTGCAGTCTTTGTTCCAGTAGTTACAGCGCTGGCAGTAGGAACTTTCTTTGCTTGGTACTACTTGGGAAATAGTGGTGAAGGAAGTTCTCTCGCCGAATCAATTCAAATCGCAATTACCGTCTTAGTTATCGCCTGCCCATGCGCACTTGGATTGGCAACACCGGTCGCCTTACTTGTCGCATCAGGTCGTGGTGCTGCTCGCGGAATCGTGCTGCGCCAGCCACGTGCTCTAGAACTTGCACGCAAGGTTGATGTGGTTGTCCTCGATAAGACTGGGACTCTCACAACTGGTGTAATGAAGGTGCATGAGACAACAATTCCAACCAGCGCTCATAAAGTGCTCGGCGCTAGCTATGCCGAATATTTAAATGAGAAGACGATTCTTTCAACTGCGTTATCGCTTGAACTGGCCAATGACCATCCCATCGCACAAGCAATCGCATCTCACGCACTTGCCAATGGAGCAGTTCGCAAAGAAGTTATCGAATTTACCCAGACACCTGGTGCTGGAGTTGCCGGAAGAGTTTTGATTGGTTCAATCTCTCCAGTCGTTTTGGTCGGAACGCCTAAGGCAATTGCCCACAGCGCAACAACTTTTGATCCAGGAATTGAAGCCGCAATTGCCCGCGGCGAAGAATCAGGCCATAGCGTTTCAGTACTTGCCTGGGATGGCGTTGCAATCGCAGTCTTTGCAACCGGTGATCAGGTTAAGGCAGATGCCGCTGCGACTATCGGCGCACTTATCGATAAGGGAATTACCCCTTGGTTGATAACTGGAGATAATGAAGAAAGTGCTGGTGCAATTGCACGCACAGTTGGTATCAAGGCAGAGCATGTGATTGCACGCGCGCTACCTGAGGAAAAACTTGATCGCATCAACTCTTTAAAGTCAGCCGGCCATACTGTTTTGATGATTGGTGACGGCATCAATGATGCGGCAGCACTCGCTGCAGCAGATTTAAGTATGGCGATGGGAACTGGTACAGATTCTGCGATCTCAACTGCGGATATAACTTTGATGCGTCCTGAGTTGATGAGCGTTGTAGATGCGCTCAATTTATCTAAGCGCACACTAAAAACCATCAAAGTTAACTTGGGATGGGCCTTTGCCTACAACGTAATTGGGATTCCCATCGCTGCTGCAGGAGCGCTAACTCCTATGTATGCCGCAGGTGCGATGGCGATTAGCTCGCTATTTGTAGTAACTAACTCTTTAACTATTAGGTAGTTAGATTACTTAAGGCGGAAAGTTGGGTACTCGTCAGTTACGAGTAGCAACATATAACCCTGCACGCGGTTCCAGTAAGCAAATGAGCCGAGCACAATTTCACCGGCCCATGCTGGGTACTTACCTGTTGCAGATGTCTGCACCCAAGCAATTACACTGACAAAGACGGAAAGAGCGATGTAGATAGAGCCAACTATGTAATGAGGAATTGCTAGGAACCACTTAATCAACGGCATTCCGCGCTTTAGCTTTGCCCCACCCTCAACATCAGGGAAGATGATTGTGACGTTTGGATTGCGCTCGATTGATGGATAGTCATCATTGAGTAAGAAGAGGTATGCAAATACGCGAGTTCCGAGTTCAAGAACGGCATGATTGAAAGTTAAAACAAAGCTTGGATATTTCTTGCGGAATAACAGCGCCAAAAGCGTTGGAATAAAGACAACGCCTGCTGCGCCAATTCCAGTATCTGATCCTTCGCTCCAGGTAGAGGTAGAGAAGGAGGCGAGAAAGATAAAGGCTGGGGCAACCAATATGCCGCGCCAGAAGACGGTCTTGCGGTTACGTCCGGTGTGTAAAACCGTGATAGTTGTAGTTACTTGGTTATTCACAATCAGACCTCAATCTAGTAGCGGGGGCAG
>JBIIRS010000076.1:0-5599 GCA_044341425.1 Candidatus Planktophila sp.
ATCGCAGAACCAAAGAAGCTGGAGAGTAAGACTCCTGCAATATCTTTCAAGGATGTTCGCTTTACTTATCCAAAAGCGCAGGAAATCTCGCTGGCATCCCTTGAAGCCGCATCTCTTCCTGAAGTAAAAGATTCCGAAGAGATTCTCAAAGGGATCTCATTTGAAGTAAAACCTGGAACAGTCACTGCGCTAGTTGGCCCATCGGGGGCAGGTAAGACAACGATCAGCGCCTTACTTCCAAGACTTTACGATGTTACTGGCGGTGAAATTTCGATTGATGGCGAAGATATTCGCAACTTCACCCTTAACTCACTTCGCGGATCTATCGGTGTTGTAATGCAAGATTCGCATCTCTTCCACGCAACAATTACCGAAAATCTGAAATATGCAAAGAGCGATGCCACACTCGATGAGATGAAAGCTGCGTGCGAAGCAGCGCAGATTTGGGATCTAGTCTCATCACTTCCAAATGGTTTGGAAACGATGGTTGGTGAGCGCGGCCATCGTTTATCGGGCGGTGAAAAACAACGCTTGGCTATTGCGCGGTTGCTATTGAAATCTCCAAGCATTGTAATTCTCGATGAGGCTACCGCCCATCTTGATTCAGAGAATGAAGAGTTGGTTCAGAAGGCGCTGGCTCAAGCGTTGCGTGGTAGAACAAGCATTGTGATTGCACATCGCTTGAGTACTGTTATGGGCGCAGACCAGATAATTGTTCTAGAAAATGGATCAATTGCAGAGCGTGGAAAGCATGAGGAGTTAGTTCTAACTGGCGGGCTCTACTCCGATCTCTTTGCTCGTCAAGATCTGACCACGTCTAATTAAAACTCTGCCGTAGATAATCAATCCGCCGAAGAAGATCCATTGCAGCGAGTAAGCGATATGGGGCCCGTCGCTTAACTCAGGTACTTGTGCGGGCACCACTGGTGTCAGAGATGGTTGCGAACCACTAAGTAAATCCAGATAGAAACCTTCAGATGTCGAATCTGATTGGGCATTTAATTTAGAGATCATGCCCGCACCACTTGCTGGCAGTGCGAAGAAAGCACCCTGTGGCAGAGATCGATCTAAGCGAAGTCGCGCATTTAAAGAGACTTCACCGGTTGGCGTAGGCGAGACAACTGGTGCAGTGGTTGCATCTTTTCCGGCCTTGACCCATCCGCGATCAACCCAGAAGGAACGGCCATCAGTTGCTGTAAATCTCGTTAAAACTTCATAGCCATAGACGCCTTCAAAGTATCTATTCTTAAGCAGAATCTGATTTGTTGGATCGAAAGAACCTTGCGTTGCAACGGTGCGCCACTCGAACTTGGCAAAGTCTTCCTTTATATCTTCTAAGATAACTGGAGTAAGAGTTAACTGCGATTCAATTCCTTGGTTTCGATCTTGACGATCCATACCGCGCTGGAACTGCCACTGACTCGCCCAGAGGCATCCTAAAATAAGTAAAAGGGTTATAAGGTTTTTAAGGAGTGTTTTCGACTCTTTCTCAGAAGAGCGCTCACCAGACATGTGTTGAGTCTAGCCAATCGTTAAATCTAGAGAGATTCTTTATTCTAGAGACTTTGCTTTATCTGAAACCAAACCCGAGCCTGGTGCAAATGTTTCGCGGCCTGCATTTGCGATAACAACGGCAAAGTAGGGAAGTGTTACCGCGCCCAGAAGTGCAAACCAACGATATGGGCTAGGAAGTACCACCGTCAGAATGAAGCAGAAGGTACGGATCATCATCGAGTAGAAGTAGCGACGTTGGCGTCCTGCTTGATCACGGGTCAGTGATGCAGGAGCAGCGGTGATGTCATAAACCGCTGGGGCCTTACTTACTGACTTACGTCGCAATTCCATAGCCCTAGGGTAAGGCGCAATGTCTGGGCGCGCCCGCCGAAAACGGCAAGTTACGCGTAAGTAGCAGGGTAAGTTTTGTCATATGTCCGAGGAATCAAAAGCAATCGCTCTGGTCACCGGCGGAAATCGCGGTATTGGATTAGCGATCGCACAATCTTTGCAGGCCGATGGCCATCACGTAGTAGTTACCTATCGCAGCGGTAGCGCACCCGTCGGATTTAGCGCAGTGAAGATGGATGTAACTTCCTCCGAAAGCGTTGATGCCGCCTTTGCTGAAATTGAATCGCAATGGGGTTTCCCTGAAATCATCGTGGCCAACGCCGGCATCACTAAAGATGGTCTAGTCATGCGAATGTCAGATGAAGATTTTGAGAGCGTTATCAACGCCAATTTAACTGGCGCCTTTCGCGTTGCAAGGCGAGCGACTAAGGGTCTGCTTAAGTTAAAGCGCGGAAGACTTATATTTATTGGTTCCGTTGTCGGGGGAGTCGGAGCAGCTGGTCAGGTGAATTATTCGGCAAGTAAATCTGGCCTGCTTGGCATGGCGCGTTCTTTTGCGCGCGAACTTGGTTCGCGCGGCATCACCGCAAATGTGATCGCTCCCGGATTTGTCGAAACCGATATGACTGCCGCCCTCGATCAAAAACGCAGATCCGAAATCGCTGCTTCTGTGCCGCTCGGTCGCTTCTGCTCCGCAGATGAGATCGCAAAAGTCGTTAGCTTTGTGGCATCACCTGCCAGTGGTTACATCACAGGCGCTTTGATTCCAGTAGACGGCGGATTAGGAATGGGACATTAAATGGGAATTCTTCAGGGAAAAAATATTCTGGTGACTGGCGTCTTAACAGATGGTTCAATCGCATTCCATATCGCCAAGATTGCGCAGGAACAAGGTGCCAACGTTCTGCTCTCTTCTTACGGTCGCGTCATGAGTTTGACAACGCGCATCTCAGGGCGCCTTCCACAACCTGCGCCAGTTATTGAACTTGATGTTACAAATCAAGAACATCTCGATGCTCTAGCCGGTCGCGTCAAAGAACATTTCCCACATCTTGATGGCGTAGTGCATTCAATTGGTTTTGCACCTGAAGCAGCGCTCGGTGGAAATTTTCTAAACACTGCTTGGGAAGATGTGGCAACTGCTGTACACGTTTCTGCCTATTCACTTAAATCTTTAACGATGGCCGCACGCCCACTATTTAACGGTGGTGGCTCTGTTGTCGGCCTTGATTTCGATGCCACCGTTGCTTGGCCAAAGTACGACTGGATGGGCGTTGCTAAAGCTGCTCTTGAATCAACATCTCGTTACTTGGCCCGCGATTTAGGTGGAGAAAATATTCGCGTAAACTTGGTTGCTGCAGGTCCAATTCGCACCATGGCTGCAAAGTCGATCCCGGGCTTTGATGAATTTGAGAAAGTCTGGAATGAACGCTCGCCACTGGAATGGGATGTAACCGACCCAGTTCCTGCCGCCCAGGCTGTTGTGGCTCTACTTTCCGACTGGTTCCCGAAAACAACGGGCGAAATCGTGCATGTAGACGGCGGTTTGCACGCGATGGGCGCTTAAAGGTAAAGTACGGCTCAGACCAGTGGCTTTGGCTACTGCAAGAGGAGCTCACCGCTCCCACCTTCTCAACCTAGTTATCTAGAGTTGGCTGGTTTGTCGAAAGTAAGTCGCCTGCGGGCGCTCTTTTCTTTCCTTAGCGGTGCGCGATTTCTGCGGTAAACCCCGGCTACTAAAGTCAAAATCAACAGTAGCAACCAACTAAGGAGCACAAATCACAACTGAACCGCGCATCAATGACCGTATCCGCACACCTCAAATTCGTCTCATCGGCCACACCGGTGATCAAGTTGGAGTTGTAGATATTGAAGTAGCGCTACAGATGGCAGATGAAATTGGTTTAGATCTCGTAGAGATCGCGCCAGAGGCAAATCCACCTGTATGCAAAATCATGGACTTCGGCAAGTACAAGTACGAAATTGCCCAGAAGGCTCGTGAAGCTCGTCAGAACCAGACCCACATCGTGGTGAAGGAAGTGCGATTGACACCAAAGATTGAAAGCCATGATTACGAAACAAAACGTAACGCGATCGTGAAATTCTTAAAGGGTGGCGACAAGGTAAAGATCACGATGAAGTTCCGCGGACGCGAACAAACTCGCCCCGAACTTGGTTATAAATTGTTGCAACGTCTTGCAGAAGATGTAGCAGAAGTTGCTTTTGTTGAGTTCGCCCCAAAGCAAGAGGGACGAAATATGACGATGGTACTGGGACCGACGAAGAAGAAGACTGAAGCGGTAGCAGAGCAGAAGGCAGCGCGCGCAGCCAAGGAAAAGGCAGCGCTCGAGGCAGCAGAAGAGAAGTAAATGGTTTTTAAGTTTTCCAAAGTTCTATAAGGTTTATTAAGACGACGAAGTACAGGAGAAGATAAATGCCAAAGATGAAGACCCACAGTGGCGCGAAGAAGACTTTTCGCGTAACAGGTTCAGGAAAGATCATGCACGAGCGTGCAGGCAAGCGCCACCTTTTGGAGCGTAAGTCATCTCGCGTTACTCGTCGTTTGAGTACCGAACAAGCAGCAAAGCCAACCGTCGCAATGACAGCCAAGCGCATGCTTGGCCTTAAGTAAGGAGTGTGAATTAAATGAGAGTAAAACGTGGAGTTCACGCTGCTAAGAAGCGTCGCACAACCCTGGAACGCGCTAGCGGATACCGCGGTCAACGTTCCCGTCTTTTCACAAAGGCGAAAGAGCAAGTCACCCACTCAATGGTTTACGCGTTTAACGACCGTAAAGATAAGAAGGGTGATTTCCGTCAGCTTTGGATTCAGCGCATTAACGCTGCAGCCCGCGAAAATGGAATGACTTACAACCGTTTCATCCAAGGCCTAAAGGCTGCTGGTGTTGAAGTTGATCGTCGCGTTCTATCCGACATCGCTACAAATGATCCAGCAACATTTAAGACCCTGGTTGATCTAGCTCGCAAAAATCTAGTTAGCGCATAACCTTCTAAATGATCGAGAGCCTTCACTCGCCGCATATCGCGCGGGTGAAGGCTCTTATTTCATCCCGCGGCAATAAAGAGCGCGGAGAGCATGGAGAATTTATCGCCGAAGGCCTGCAATGCGCCCGCGAAGCGCTAGCTGCAACTTCTGGCCCAAAGATCAAAACACTTTTTCTCACAGAGAGCGGTCAATCGCGCATCGATTCCGCTGGTTTAGATACTTCAAGCGTCGAAACAATTTTGGTTAGCGAGCCGGTAATGGCTGCAATGTCCTCAACGATTACACCGCAGGGAATCCTAAGCGTCTGTGAAATCGGACGTAATGAATTTTCTGATCTAAAGTTGAGCGGTAGTTCAAGATTTATTTATCTACATGAGATTCAAGATCCAGGAAATGCCGGAACAATTCTGCGCAGCGCCGATGCGATGGGAATCGATGCCGTCATCACCTCGCCAGGCAGCGTTGATATGTATTCGCCAAAGGTGGTCCGAGCAACTGCTGGTTCGCTCTGGCATATTCCGCTTTACTCGGGAATCACTCTTTCAACACTCTCCGAGAAATTCCCAACAATTACCAAGTTGGCGCTATCCGCGCAGGGAAAGACTTCGCTTTTAGAACTTCAAAAAGTTGGAGATTGTGTGGCGATATTCGGAAATGAAGCGCGCGGCATTGATACGTTGATTAGCGGTGATGTTATTGCAGTAAATATTCCAATGAAAGGCAACGCCGAGAGCCTCAATCTTTCCGC
>JBIIRS010000077.1:0-5592 GCA_044341425.1 Candidatus Planktophila sp.
GACGGTTTCGAGGATCTGTTCGATCTTGCCCGGTAGTTCGAGCATCTCGTTGTACAGGTCGTGAACCTGCGCATCGCTTAAGGTGCCACGAACTTGCGCCAAGTGCAGACCGATTAGATCAACGGCAACGATCTGAGTTAATAAAGCTTTTGTTGAAGCAACAGCAATTTCGGGACCAGCATGGGTATAGAGAACGGCATCGGATTCGCGCGGGATAGTTGAACTATTTGTATTGCAGATAGCAAGCACACGAGCACCAGCTGCTTTGGCATGGCGGATCGCCATCAAGGTATCCATGGTTTCACCAGATTGTGAAATAGCGATAACTAAAGTATTCGAATCGATAATTGGATCGCGGTAGCGATATTCGCTAGCAATTTCTACTTCCACTGAAATCTTCGCCCATTTTTCAATTACATATTTAGCGATCATTCCTGCGTGATAAGCGGTGCCGCAGGCGATTACAACAATTTTCTTGAGGGCTTTGATTTCAGCGCCCGACATATGCAGCTCATCGAGTTCGATCTGGCCGTTATCTGTTAGGCGGCCAATCAAAGTATCGGCGACCGCCTTTGGTTGTTCGAAGATCTCTTTAAGCATGAAGTGCGAGTAACCACCCTTTTGCGCAGAGGCTGAATCCCAAGTAATTGCATACTCCTTTGGCGCAACTGCGTTGCCATCTAAACCAATGATGCTGATTCCGGCCGGTGTCATTGTGACAATCTCATCCTGGCCAAGTTCGACAGCGCGCTTGGTGTAATCAATAAAGGCGGCAACATCAGATGCCATAAAGTTTTCGCCATCGCCTAAGCCGACAACTAAAGGTGAATTGCGGCGTACTCCGACAATTACTTCAGGGGCATCGGCGTGAACTGCAACCAGAGTAAATGAGCCACGTAAGCGTTTTACCGCATCTAACATCGCGGCAGTTAAATCTCCGCCATGTGATTTACGAAGTTCAGAGAGTAAATGGGCAACTGATTCAGTGTCGGTATCTGATGAAAATTCGTGGCCACGTGATTGAAGTTCGGCCTTTAGCTCTGAATAATTCTCGATGATGCCATTATGGATAACCGCGAGCTTTCCTTCATTGTCAGTGTGCGGGTGCGCATTGCGATCAGTTGGTCCGCCATGTGTTGCCCAACGAGTGTGGCCGATACCAGAGTGAACAACCGGCATATTTGCAGGAAGTGAGCCTTCAAGATTTGTTAACTTACCAGCACGCTTTTCAATAAATAGAGCGCCCGTTGTACCAAGTGCGATTCCGGCTGAGTCATAGCCGCGGTATTCAAGACGACGCAGACCCTCGATGAGCGGAGTTATTGCAGACTGTGGCCCTGTGTAACCCACAATTCCGCACACTGTTATCTACCCCAGCTCTGATTGAACGACCTTTGCCAAGTCGTTTGCTATTTCGCTGGCTAGGTTATCACTCTGGGCTTCAACCATCACGCGGACAAGCGGTTCAGTGCCAGATGCTCTTAACAAAACGCGACCATGTTCGCCGAGTTTCGCCTCTGCCGCTGAAACTGCCGCCTTAATAACTGCAGAATCTGCAAGACGCTCTTTGGCAACGTTCTTAACATTTACTAATACTTGTGGGAAGCGCACCATTGCTGATGCAAGATCTTGCAAGGGTTGACCTGATTTAACAACTTCTTGCGCAAGTGCAAGGGCGGTCAATATTCCATCGCCCGTTGTTGCGAATTCGCGCATGATTAAATGGCCAGATTGTTCTCCGCCAAGTGAATAACCTTTTTCCAGCATCTTCTCTAGAACATAGCGATCACCAACAGCCGTTGTCTCAACGTCGATATCAGCGTTCTTCATCGCATGGAAGAAACCGAGGTTGCTCATCACAGTTGCGACGATGGTGTTTGATTTCAGAGATCCTGATGCTTTAAATCCGCGCGCCAAAATTGTCATGATCGCATCGCCATCGACTTCATTGCCTTGCGCATCTATCGCTAGCGCACGGTCAGCATCGCCATCGTGAGCGATTCCAAAGTCAGCGCCTTCGCGAAGTACTGCAGTGCGAAGCTGGTGTAAATGTGTAGAGCCGCAATCATCGTTGATATTCCAGCCATCTGGCGCATCAAAGATTGAGATAACTTCTGCGCCAGCGCGGCGGTAAGTATCAGGTGCAACAGTTGAAGATGCGCCATTTGCACAATCGACAACGATCTTTAAACCCTTTAGTGGAGTTGAAACCGAAGAGAGCAGGTGCGCGATATAGCGTTCGCGAGCGCTTTCATCGTTGATCGCACGTCCCACACCGCTGCCGGTTGGGCGCTCCCATGGTTCACCGATGCGCGCTTCGATCGCTGCTTCAATGGAATCGTCTAACTTTCCGCCACCGCGTGAAAACAATTTGATCCCGTTATCGGGCATTGGATTGTGTGATGCTGAAATCATTACGCCCAGGTCTGCACCAGATTCGGCAACTAGATGTGCAATAGCCGGAGTTGGCAGAACACCTACGCGATAGACATCAACGCCGGCACTTGTTAGACCAGCAACAACTGCTGCTTCTAGGAATTCACCGGAAGCGCGTGAGTCTTGGCCTACGACAGCTTTAGGTCGGTGTGATTTATCAGGATTTGTTTCAACGAGAATATGTGCAGCGGCAACAGCGACATCAAGTGCTAATTCAGCAGTTAAATCACGATTGGCTAAGCCACGTATTCCATCGGTTCCAAAGAGTGCCACGTTGGGGCGCCTTTGAAATTAACGCTTGCTGTATTGCGAACGCTTACGGGCCTTCTTCAGACCGTACTTCTTGCGTTCGATAACACGTGCATCACGTGAAAGGAATCCAGCCTTCTTAAGCGCTGGACGGTGTGCTTCAACATCGATCTCGTTAAGTGAACGAGCAACGCCAAGACGAAGTGCACCGGCTTGACCAGATACTCCGCCACCGTTGATACGAGCAAATACGTCGTACTGGCTTTCAGCACCAACAGTGCGGAAAGGCTCAGAGACTAATTGCTGATGAACTTTATTTGGAAAATAGTTTTCAAGGGTCTTACCGTTTACAACCCAACGACCTGTTCCAGGTACGAGACGAACGCGAGCAACTGCCTCTTTACGACGACCGGTGCCTGCACCTGGTGCCTTGATTGCTGGGCGGTTAGTTGCAGCTGCTGGAGTTGCTGAAGAGTATGAAGTAGGAACTTCGTTCTCGTCTAGATCTGTAACTTCGTTATAAGTTGTATCTGACATTTGTTATGGGTCCCTTACTTTGCGATCTGTGAAACTTGAGTGAATACATATGGTGTTGGTGATTGAGCAGCATGTGGGTGCTCAGGTCCTGCGTAAACCTTTAGCTTTGATGCAACCTGCTGGCCAAGGCGGTTCTTTGGAAGCATGCCCTTGATCGCCTTTTCAACAGCGCGTGTTGGGTGCTTTTCGATTAGCTCGCCGTAAACAGTTGAGCGAAGACCGCCTGGGAAACCTGAGTGGCGGTGTTCAAACTTTGAAAGAGCTTTGTTTCCTGAAAGAGCAATCTTTTCTGCGTTGATGATTACAACGAAGTCGCCCATATCCATGTGTGGTGCAAATGTTGCCTTGTGCTTACCGCGAAGAAGAACAGCAGCATGTGTTGCAAGGCGGCCAAGAACTACATCTTGTGCATCGATGACGTGCCAATTGCGGACGGCATCTCCGGCCTTAGGACTATATGTACGCATGCTTTATTACCTTCTTCTTTTTAGTGAGCTTTGATAAATCTGTTGGTACTGCCTTCGGCACCGTATCTGGTGCAGAGGAGGAACTTTACCTTTCATGCGTAGGTCAGGTCAAAATGGCCTATTTCCACGCATACGACCGCCCCATCAATGGTCGAAGATCGGCTCTGGGCTCTCATATACCTGGCCATTTGCCCCGAAGATCAAGAATCGAGTAAATCCGCGGGTAAACCAGCGATCGTGAGTTACAGATAAAACGGTGCCTTCGTAGCGATCGAGGGCGTTTTCTAAACTTTCCGCGCTCGCAAGATCTAAGTTATCGGTTGGCTCATCAAGTAAAAGCAAAGTCGAACCAGATAGTTCTAGCAATAAGACTTGGAATCGCGCTTGTTGTCCGCCAGATAAAGATGAGAACTTCTGCTCTGCCTGCTTATCAATTTCATATTTACGCAAGACGCCTTTTGCTGGGCCGAGCTGCAACGAATATGTCTCCCACAAGATTTCGAGCAAAGTCTTTGATTCAAATTCTGGGTGGGCATGGGTCTGTGCGAAGTAACCGATTTCTACACGCGCGCCGACTTTAAATGTGCCACTGTATTTAACGGTTTCATCACCGGAGATCATGCGCAGGAAGTGCGATTTACCAGTGCCGTTCTTACCTAGAACTGCGATGCGATCTCCGAAAAATACTTCGAAGTTAAATGGCTCAGTTAAGTTAGCAAGAGATAAGTTTTCAAAGGTAAGTGCGCGAAGTCCAGTGCGGCCGCCACGTAAACCAACCTTTACATCTTGTTCGATTGGCGGCGCCTCTGGCGGACCAATTTCTTCAAACTTACGTAAGCGGGTCTGCATCGCCCGATATTTACTTGCCATATCGGGAGAGATCGCAGCTTGTACTTGCAAGGTCTTAACCAAATCAATTAATCGTTGATGTTCTTGTTCCCAGCGCAGCAGCATTTCGGCAAAACGTTCGTTGCGAGCCTTGCGCGCATCGTGCCAAGTAGAGAACTTTCCACCATGCACCCAGGCTGTATTTCCGTTTATGCCTTGCTCCAAGGTAACGATTCGATTTGCGGTATTTTCCAACAGTTCACGATCGTGGCTGACGAATAGAACAGTTTTTTTAGTTGCGCCAATTACTTCTTCCAGCCAACGCTTTGATGGAACATCAAGGTAGTTATCTGGCTCATCCAGCAACAAGACTTCTTCAGGGCCTTCAAGTAGCGCGCGCAAGACAAGTTTCTTCTGCTCTCCCCCAGATAAAGTATTCACCTTACGAGCGGCAACTTGCTCGAAAGATTTGTTTAACATTTCGGTGCAGCAAACATCCCAAATCAATTCGAAGTCATATCCCCCGGCATCGCCCCAGTCGATAATTGCTTGAGCGTAATTCATCTGATCTTTTTCAGATCCGGTCTCGTTCATCGCAGATTCAGTTGTGACAACTTTTTCAGCAGCGTCACGGATTCGCTTTGGAGCAATAGAAAGCAGAAGATCGCGAACTGTTGATTCATCGCGCACAGACCCGATGAACTGGCGCATTACGCCGAGGCCGCCAGTAATAGCGACCGCACCTTCATCTGGTTTTAAATCTCCACAGATCATGCGAATCAAAGTTGTCTTGCCTGACCCGTTAGGGCCAATCAGCGCAACCTTTGCGCCGTCGCCCACGCGAAATGAAACATCGTTTAATAAAACTCGTCCATCAGATAACGAATACTCAACGGCGCTTACATCGATGTGGCCCATTAATTAGCCTCTTCTTCACGTCGAGCAACTGTTTTCTTGGCACGCTCTAACAGCTCTGCCGCATCTGGATAATCGACTTTATAAAGGGTTAAACCGCGCGCTGGGAAAACAAGAGAATCGCTGACTCGCTCTTTATCTTCTAGCAGCGTTGATATCC
>JBIIRS010000078.1:0-5564 GCA_044341425.1 Candidatus Planktophila sp.
GATTGAATTAGCGGATGAAGAACTTGGCAAAGTTAATTTCGCCGATCTCTCGGGAACAGTTTTAAGAATGGCTGGATCGTTTGGCGAAAATATATCTCTAGGTTCACTCGATGCCATACATGTTGCTACAACGTTACTGTTGGGCGAAAGAATTGAAGGATTAATTACCTACGATAAACAGATGGCAAAGAATGCAAAGAAAATGGGGATAAACGTTTTATCGCCAGGCGCCAAGCTTTAATTAAAAAAGACTACGGATACTTTCTTCGAGGCCGTATTTGGATTTAAAGCCCATTTCGGTCGCTGCTAAATCAACGTTGGCGCAAAGGAAAGCTGGGTCTCCGGCGCGACGCGGAGCCTCAATTACTGCTGTATCTGATTTATTTACCGCATCTAGTACCAAGTTAATAATCTCGCGGACTGATGCACCGCGCCCTGTTCCGACATTAATAATCGCTGGAATTGGTTTAGTGGCATTGGCTGCAACCAAGTGTGCTTGAGCAATATCGCGAACATCTACATAGTCACGCACGCATGTGCCATCTGTAGTTGGATAATCAGTACCGAAGATAACTGGAGCTTCACCCTTATTTAGTTTGCCCAAAACAATCGGTACTAAGTTCTCAACTGAGTTATCGAGCAATTCACGAGAAGCAGTACCAACGACGTTGAAGAAACGTAGCGATGTTCCAGAGTTACCTGGAGTATTTATAAACTCAGTAACTTTACTTTCTGCATCTAACTTGGTTGAACCGTAAGGAGAAATCGGAGCCAGCGGTCCGTTTTCTTTACATGGCTCCATTGTGTCTGGGCTTCCATAAACCGCAGCAGTTGATGAGAATAAGAATTTCTTTACGCCATGCTTTTGGGCAAGCTTTAATAATTCGGCTGTAGCGGTGAAGTTAACTTCCTTGTACTCATCTGGCTTTTCAACAGATTCGCCAACTGCCTTAAGGGCTGCGGTGTGAACAATGCCGGTAAAGGCTTGGCTCTTTAAAATATTTTCAACTGCCGTGTAATCACGGATATCAATTACGTGAAGTGGAATCTCGCGGCCATGCTTCTTGCTTAAGTAATCAACGCGTGGCTTTAAACCTTGGTAAAGCGAATCAAGAAGCACTACATCTTTGCCATCTGCGATGAAGAGATCAGCGATATGTGTTCCGATATAGCCCGCGCCACCTGTGATTAGCCAAGTTTCGCGGGTCATGAGGTGAGTTTAACCCTTTATCTCTTTTTATATCCCGTAGGGCACTTCGGCTTCAGAGAAACTACTTGTTTGACTGATTTTCCCTTGATGCAGTTAATGACTTTTTTGGCTGGTCCAGCAGTTGCTTTCTCGACGGCTTGAGTAGGAGCGAATGACTGCTCTCCCATTTTCAATCTAATGGTTGGCGAGGAGTATCCGAACCCTGCAATGTTAAATCTCAATAATCCGTTTTCTTGTGTTGCAACGGCGGTCGTAATTGATGAAGTCCCATCTTTGTTAACGATCTGTACTTGTGCCTGTGGCAGCGAAGCATCTTGACCCCATCGGCAGTTAGCCTGATCTACCGGAATATATAAGGTGTAGAAGCCCTTGTTTGGCAAACCTTTTTCATCTAAATGTGGTGATGCGACTTTGAATGAGAAGGACTTCGAAAGCTCATCCCATTCCGGCGGAGTTCCTTGATAGAGCGTTGCATTCGAACTAACAGCCCCCATGAACACTCTGGCGCTCGGCCCATAAAGTTTGTCCGTACATTGCTTCGCTGAAGAATTCAAGGTGGTCACGTCGCTTAAGCGAGATGAGTCGAGTTCCCAATGCGTCAACGTTGCAGCAGTTTTTACTCCACCTGGAACTTCTTCAAAATCGGCTAATAGCTGTGGGTCTGGTCTATCGATGGCTGGAAAGAACGCAGCTTTGCCAAAGGTGTTTGCTGTCCAATAACAGCCTCCAACTTCTGGGCATTTACCTAAATATTTTTGAGGAATCTCTGATTTATTAATTACATTTGTAATTCCGACTGGCACCTTTGCTGGTGTACCAGAAACTTCTAAATAACCCGCTGGTCCATTTCTATCGATAGACGGGTCTTGGATTCTGCCCAAGAACCATCCGGACAGGGATTTAATGAACACTCCCATCCGCAGTTTAAGTTTGTATTCATAGCCTTCAGGAAATTCTTCAACTTTGAATTTGTCTTGGGTGATTGTTGCGCCAGATGCGGTGAAGCTGATCGGCAAGATCTCCATCGTGAATAAACGCTGTAAGCCGCCGTCTATGGAGGAGATGTTATCCGCGCCTGGATGCCTAATGGTTGCACGCACAAGGTAACTCGAACCTTTGGAATGTTTTGCACCTGGCATCTCCCAAATTGTTGCTCGGTCTCCCGGAGGTCTCAATGTGTTGGGATCGTTCGTAACAGGTTTTCCAACTACTAGATCTCCACCCTTTTTAAGAGTTGTTGTTGGTTCACCCAAGGAAATCTTGGAAAGGGCGGAATCATTCCAGTTTGCATCACCTTTCTTGCGGTAGGCAACATTCTCGATACAGGCATCAAAATTCATATCAACTTTTTTAAACGATGTGCAAGGCGAGAGCAGAACACTGAAGTATTGATAGGGCTTTGCATCCTGAAGAGTTACCGTAAAGCTGTAATCATCGTTTACTGAACGATTGGGGAAGAACCCGAAAATGGCACGCATTTTATTTGGATCGGTAACATCCGATAACTTGTTATAGTCCCAGGATGACCGCACATCTGCCGCATTTACAGTTCCTAGCGGCGCAAATAGTGAAAGCGTTAACAGTAAAGCTGTAAGAAACGCTCTTCTCATCTTTAATCCTTTTTGGCTTTACCAGTGGCTTTTTTAGCCGTTTTTTTCTTGGTTGCAGCCTTCTTCACAGTGTTCTTGGTAAGAGTTGGCGCAGCATCACCCGGCTTAACCTTTGCTGCTTTTTTGCGTGATTTCTTTGGTGACGGACCGTTTTCGGCTTCCCAAGCGCGGCGACCAGCAAGAAGTTCTAGTGCCCGCTCGATTGTTAGCGCCTCTAAAGTGTCACCACGACGAAGTGTTGCATTGGTTTCACCATCGGTTACATACATGCCGAAGCGACCATCTTTAACGATAACTTCTTTCTCGGTTGCTGGATCTTTACCGAGTTCTTTAAGTGGTGGCTTGGCAACGCCGCGACGACGTTCTTTTGGCTTTGAGTAAATCTCAAGTGCTTCATCTAATGAAAGTGAGAAGAGTTGGTCTTCACTTGTAAGCGTGCGGGAATCGACGCCGGCCTTTAGATATGGACCATAGCGACCGTTTTGAATAGTTATATCTTCACCGGCTGAGTTTGTGCCAAGAATGCGAGGGAGTGAGAGAAGTTTTAGCGCGTCATCAATTGTGATGGTATCGAGCGTCATTGTTGAAAGCAGGGATGCCGTCTTTGGCTTTGGTGCATCTTTCTTCTTGCGCTTCTTCTTCGGTTCACCCTTGTCATCTAGCTCGACAGGTTCTTCTGGGAAGACTTCGGTGATGTAAGGGCCAAAACGTCCTGACTTCGCGATTACTTCAAGGCCGGTGCTTGGATCGGTTCCGAGTTCGCGTTCACCTGATGGCGCTGCAAGAAGTTCGATTGCTTTTTCAAGAGTTAATTCATCTGGCGCAAGTTCTTCCGGAATATTCGCAAGTTTGCGATCTTGATCTGGAATATTTTCTTGCAGATAAGCACCGTAGCGACCAACACGGATTTCGATGGTGTCAGATAAGTTCATGGTGTTTGTGGCGCGGGCGTCGATGCCGCCTAGATCGAGTGAAAGTTCATCAAGTCCTGGTTGGCCATCTACACCGTAATAGAAATCGCGGAGCCAATCAACGCGGCCGGCTTCGCCCGCTGCAATCTTGTCGAGGTCTTCTTCCATTGACGCGGTGAAGTCGTAATCAACTAGCTTGGTGAAGTGAGTTTCAAGCAAGCCTGTAACTGAGAATGCTAGGAATGTTGGAACAAGTGCGCGACCGCGTTTGTAAACGTAACCACGGTCTTGAATAGTTTGAATGATCGATGCAAATGTTGAAGGGCGACCGATACCGAGTTCTTCGAGTTTTTTAACGAGAGTTGGTTCGGTGTAACGAGCAGGTGGCTTGGTGTCGTGGCCTTCGCAGTTGTATTCGCTGACCTTGATTGATTGGCCAACTGACATTGCAGGAAGGCGCTTATCGGTTGCTTCTTCATCGACCTTGGTATTTTCATCGACGATATCGTCGTATGCGGCGAGGAATCCTGGAAATGTAATCACGCTACCGTTGGCGCGGAAGATTGTTTCTTTTCCATCTGATGTTTTGGCATCGAAGTCAACGCGCATCTGCATCTTTTTGGCATCCGCCATTTGCGATGCAACGGTGCGCTTCCAGATTAGGTCATAGAGTGCGAATTCATCGCGGGAAAGTTCTGGAGCAAGTTCACCAGGAGTTTTAAAGGTATCTCCTGCAGGACGAATCGCTTCGTGCGCTTCTTGGGCGTTCTTTGATTTACCTTGGTAAACACGTGGTGCATCAGCGACATGGTCGGCGCCGTAAAGTGATTTAGCCGCATTGCGTGCGGCGTTGATTGCTTGTGCGGAAAGGTTGATTGAGTCAGTACGCATGTAGGTGATGTAACCGTTTTCGTACAGACGTTGTGCAACGCGCATCGTGATCTGTGCGCCCCAACCAAGTCGTGAACCAGCATCTTGCTGCATGGTCGATGTTGTAAATGGTGGCTTCGGGCGTTCGGTACGTGGAGATTCCTCCATCGATTTAACCGTTAACGCAGTTGATTTAAGCGAATCAACCAGCGAACGTGCACCCTTTTCATCAAGTAACAAGATGTTTTCAAGGGACTTTTCTTTAACGGCGCCATCGGCCCCAAAGTCACTTGTGGACGCTACTTTCTTACCTTCTACAGAAAGCAGGCGTGCGGTGAAGCCGAGTTCGCAGGTTGCGTTTAGATCCCACCAAGATGATGAGATAAAGGCCATGCGTTCGCGTTCTTTTTCAACGATTAACTTTGTGGCAACAGATTGCACGCGGCCGGCAGAGATGCGTGGCATGACTTTCTTCCACAAGACTGGAGAAAGTCGGTAGCCGTAAAGGCGATCAAGAACGCGACGGGTTTCTTGGGCATCAATTAAGTTGTAATCCAGGTCACGAGTATTTTCCACAGCGGCTTGAATTGCTTCTTTAGTGATTTCGTTAAAGACCATGCGCTTAATTGGAATCTTTGGTTGTAGAACTTCAACTAAGTGCCAGGCAATGGCTTCGCCTTCGCGGTCTTCATCTGTTGCCAGTAATAACTCGTCGGCGCCTTTCATTAACTCTTTGAGTTCGGCGACCTTGGCTTTTTTATCTGGGTTGATTACATATAAAGGTGCGAAATCATTTTCGATATCGACGCCTTCTTTAGACCAGGCAAGTTTCTTTACTTCCTTAGGAATATCGGCAGCGCGCTGCGGCAGATCGCGGATATGACCGACGCTAGCCTCGACGATGTAACCATCGCCGAGGTAGTCGCCAATCTTGCGCGCCTTCGCTGGTGATTCAACGATCAC
>JBIIRS010000079.1:0-5554 GCA_044341425.1 Candidatus Planktophila sp.
CAACAAGAACTGGCTTGCTGCTCTTAAGAACGACCTCATCGAAATTGGCTGCGGTTACTTTTCCTGCGCTCATCTGTGGCTCCTATTTAATCGGTTCTATATCTTCTTCAGATCTTCTTTTAACTGAAAAAAACTACGATGATGTAAGAGTACTAGTGGGAGAGGAATTTTTCAGCGTCTAACGCCGCCTGACATCCTGACCCTGCTGCAGTAATTGCTTGGCGATATGTGAAATCGACAAGATCGCCGCAGGCAAAGACGCCCTTGACGTTGGTGCGCGTTGAGCGACCTTCTACTGAAACATAACCCTCTTCATTTAGCGTCACTTGAGATGTAACAAGTTCACTGCGCGGAATATGCCCGATCGCAACAAAAAGTCCTGTGAAATCTCGCTTACTTACTTCACCGGTAACCGTATTGCGCAGTTCTAACGCTTCAACTTTTTCTGCGCCGAGTACATCAGTAACTTCGGTATTCCAAAGCATTTCAATCTTAGGATTTGCAAAGGCGCGCTCTGCCATGATTTTTGAGGCGCGAAGTGAATCGCGGCGGTGGATCAAAACGACCTTTGATGCAAACTTTGTTAAGAAAGTTGCTTCTTCAACTGCAGAGTCTCCGCCACCGACAACGGCGATTGTTTGATCACGGAAGAAGAAACCATCGCAAGTGGCACACCATGAAACACCACGACCAGATAAACGCTTCTCGTTCTCTAAACCGATTTCTTTATAGGCAGAACCCATCGCAAGGATTACCGCTTTAGCTTGAACGGTATTTCCAGAACCATCTTTAATAATTTTGATATCGCCAGATAAATCCATTTCAACAACATCATCGGTAATTAGCTCTGCGCCGAATCGTTTTGCTTGCTTGCGCATACTGTCCATTAGATCTGGACCCATGACGCCATCGACAAAGCCAGGAAAATTTTCTACTTCAGTGGTGTTCATCAACGCGCCACCTGCAGTAACTGAACCTTCATAAATAACTGGATTTAATTGCGCGCGCGCTGCATATATGGCAGCGGTATACCCGGCAGGACCAGAACCAACGATTACGAGATCTTTTACCATGGGCTCAGCGTATCCATTTGAGATTACTTTGCGCGGGCAGCACGGCGCTTACCCAGAAGTGAGATAGCAAACTCTTTCATCGCAGTAATTTCAGTGATTTTCAAGGCGTGCGCAACGAGCAAGAAGCCAGCCCCACCACCAATCAAAACAACTAATAAGCGGGCCACACCAATAAGAGGTGCGGCGTCGTCATTCATCCAATTTAAGAAGTAGGCGAGCAGAAAGAACGGAACCATCGCGATCGCAGATGCTAGATATAAGCGTGCGTGCTGACCAGCAAACTTCGATATCTCCAAAGGACCAGTATGTCTCTTCAAGAGAGCAATAGTTACAAAAAGGCCAAGAATGTAACTAACCGCAAAGGCGACACCCAAACCAATTGTTACTAAATCACTCTTTAACGTTGCTAAGAAAATATAGGAAAGAACTGAAGAAATTATATTTATTATCAAAATCGATACAACCTGGGTCTTAGTATCTTCAAATGCATTAAAGCCACGGATGAGAACTAAGTTAATTGAGAAAGCAACTAAACCTAAACTCAGCGCCGATAAGACATAGCCGATATATCGCGAATCTTCCAAGGAAATTCCAAAGTAGAGAACTTCAGTCATTAGCGAACCAAAGAGCAATAACGCAACAGAGCTGGGAACAGTAACAACGCCACACATACGGATGGCGCGAATTAACTGCTTCTTAACTTCTTCAACATTCCTATCAATGGCTAACTTAGATAAATGCGGAAGTAGCGCGGTAACAATTGAAATAGTGACGATCGAATACGGTAGCAACATAATGTAGTAAGCGCTGGTAAACGGGGTGAAACCAACGCCGGTGGTTATTCCAGCCTGCGCACTTCGTACAGCAGCGCTAGTAGCCACATTTACTGTGATTAAATATCCGAGCTGTGAGATAAGAACGTAAACCAAGGTCCAACCAGCAAGAGAGAAAGATTTGCCTAACCCAGAAACCCCAAATACAGGGCGTAATTTAATTCCAGATCTTTTTACAACGGGAATCAGGATTAACGCCTGTACAACGATTCCAAGAGTTGTTCCCCAGCCGAGAAGTTGGATCTGGGCATCGGTAATGTTTTCAACTGAGATACTTTCTTGAAGGAATAGAACCCCACTGAAAATCACAATAACAACCAAGTTATTTGCGATTGGCGCCCACATAAGAGGCGCGAAAGAGCCTCGCGCATTTGCGACTTGGCCTAACATCGTGAATAAACCTAAGAAGAAAATCTGCGGCAGGCAATAACGCGTGAAAGCAACTGCTATAGAAAACTCGCGTTCGAAACCTTCAGTTGAGAACTCTGGCGCATAGAGTTTTACCAAGAACGGCGCAAAAATTACTCCGACTAGAACTAGAAGTAAGAGAATTCCCGAGATGGTTGTAACTAAGCGCGAGGCAAAGCCATGTCCACCATCATCGTCAGAGAAAGATCTAATTAACTGTGGAACGAAGATCGCTGTTAGCGCTCCACCAACAAGCAAGTTGTAGAGAATGTTTGGCATCGTGTTAGCCACGTTGTATGAATCTGCAAGTAGCGCTGTACCCAAAACTGCAACCGCAAGAATTGCACGGAAGAAACCAGTGATACGCGAAAGGATTGTTCCAATCGCCATAACTCCGGAGGCGCGGAAGAGCTCATTACTTTTCATTACGCCCCCTTCGTATTCTGCGAATAGTCTGGGTTAAAGCCGCTACAAATAGCAAGAGCGCCGCACCAATCGTGAAGTAAGTAACCCGTGAATCAAAGAAAGTTACTTTAATTGCGAGACGCGATGCTGGACCAATCTCATCACCATCAGAATTTGTGATTTGAGCCAGCACAGTTGTCGCCCCAGGAGCGATTGCATTAAATGGAATTGAGAGTTGGGTTCGAGAATTAGCACCAATAGTAAAAGTTGCAACATCTGTAACTTGTACACGAGAGTTGAGCGGAGTTAATTCAACTCCAACTTTTACAGGCACGTTAAAATCATTTGTTACAGTAACCGGAACTTTTCCAGTTTCAGATGCGATTTGATATTTGCCGGAAGAAATTCGCAACCTATTTAAAGTTTCTACTACGCCATCAGTAGCGTTGTAAGAGAAAAATTCGCGATCTTTCTGATTGAGAGCAGGTGATAGCAAAACAGCTAATTTCGCGCGCTGGGCTTTAACTTCAGGTGCGTTAACCACTGACGACAGAGCAGTCAAAGCTTGGCGATTCTCCGTATATTTTTTACGCAAAACTGGGCTTAGGCGTGACTGACCGGTGCTCCAAGCGCTGCTATCTCCCGCCGAAACCTTACGATTTAAATGGAATTCAACTCGCTCTATGCCATAACTTTTATACAGGCGAAGTTCACTAGGTGCAGAGCGCGTAGCGAGCGATAAATCAGGGTTTCCATATGGCAGCGCAAAGACTTTATCTCCAGCAGTTAAAAGGATTAAGCGAGAGATCCAACTCTTTGCAACAAGTTGCCCCGTAGTTAATTCACCATTACTTAACTCATACCCAGCCGCCATAGCAGCTACTTCATCAAGCAGCGCCCCATCAATAACCCAGGTACGTGCCCCTTTTGGTTTACTTTCAAGTGGCTTACCTAATCTGCCAGTAGGAAGTAAATCATTGGTCAGATCATCGTTTCGAAAAGTGCCATCAAAGAGTTGGTGTGGCTTGCTAGTTAACTTCGTGACAGTCACATCACCAAATGAATGTGGAGCGCTAATAAAAAGGAAGGTGAGAGATAAGAAGAGTGCGGATAGCTTCTTCATTCGCCACCAACTTCAGCAGTTGCGTTAGTTCGCGCAATCAACTTTTTCTCATCTGGATAAGCTAGACGATCAACAATTTCAGTTAGTGGAAACCAGCCGACCTCATCTACTTCACTCTCTTGCGGCGCTAGTAAGCCACCGGTTTCACGGAATAAGTAATGATGAACGGTCTTATGAATCCGTTTACCGCCGGCCATAAACCAGAAATCAATAACACCTAAAGAGCGCTCGATCGCAGATTCAATCCCAGTTTCTTCAGCGACTTCACGGAGCGCAGCTTGCTCCGGGGTTTCACCTTCTTCTATATGTCCCTTTGGAAGCGACCACAAAATTCGTTTCCCGCTGGCATCTTTATGATCAATACGTCCGATCAAGAGACCGTTCTTGCCGCTTTGATCAATTACCAAACCGCCGGCGCTGACTTCATCTACTCGCTTGGCGTAATTTTTTGCCGGGCCCCTTGTTGAATTCTTTGACGGATTCTTGGCAGGGCTCTTTGCGGGGCGTTTATTCTGCGCCTGCTCATCTTTGGCAGGTGAATCACTTGCAAGTGGGGCGCGATTTGCGGGGCGTCTGCGCCTGCGCTTTTTCTTCGTACCTTCGCTGCCCGCACTAGGTGCCGGGGTCATAGAGCAAGGGTACTGCTCTAATCTTGGTCTTGTGACGAGTGCATTGGGAGCCGCGGGAGAAGTCGCGATCGCCTCACTCATTAAACGGGCGCCACTGGCAAGTTCACTCGCTCAAAGTTTTGCCGCCCAAGGTTTTCGCTTGGCGTTGGTTGGTGGACCAGTTCGAGATGCGTTACTCGGTCGACTTGGAAATGATTTAGATTTCACAACCGATGCTAGGCCAGAAGTTACAAAGAAAATTCTGCAAGGTTGGGCTGAAAACGTTTGGGATACCGGAATTGAATTCGGAACTGTTGCCGGAAAACGCGGTGATACAACTGTTGAAGTTACAACTTATCGAACTGAAAGTTACGACCCCGAAAGTCGCAAACCAGAAGTTGAGTACGGTGATTCAATCATTGGTGATTTATCGCGGCGTGATTTCACGGTTAACTCAATGGCGCTGGAGTTAACTACAAAAAGCCCTGAATTTATCGACCCCTTTAATGGCCTAGAAGATTTAGCAAAGAAAGTTTTGCGCACTCCATCAAAGGCAGAGAACTCTTTCTCTGATGATCCACTGCGCATGATGCGAGCTGCGCGTTTTGCGAGCCAACTAGAATTTGAAATTGCACCAGATGTTCTGCAAGCGATGAAAGATATGTCGGGCAGGATTTCAATAATTTCAGCTGAACGCATCCGCGATGAATTTATCAAAACGTTAATGTCGAAGAACCCGCGTACCGGAATTACAATTTTAGTTGAAACTGGTTTAGCGGAAATCGTGCTTCCAGAAATCCCTAAATTAAGACTTGAAATCGATGAGCACCACCATCACAAGGATGTTTATGAACATTCAATAACCGTTCTAGAACAAGCGATTTCCCATGAAGATCGCCTAGGTGGCCCTAATTTAATTATTCGCCTAGCAGCGCTACTTCACGATATCGGTAAGCCAAAGACGCGTAATTTGATTCCTGGTGGAGGAGTTTCTTTCCATCACCATGAAATCGTTGGAGCGCGTCTAACCAAATCCAGATTGAAGTCGCTGCGCTTTGATGGTGACACGATTGAACAAGTTGAAACGCTGGTCGCACTACATCT
>JBIIRS010000080.1:0-5508 GCA_044341425.1 Candidatus Planktophila sp.
GCTTTAATCGCCTTATCAATTCGTTCAAGTTCTGCTTGTGAGAAAGAACGAGCATCAATTTCTAGTACTGCTAAATCAGGAACCGTGTTCGCGCTATTGCCAGAACGCAAGAGCGTCGGAACAACTGTAGTTCCATGTGCATGATCTTCTAGAGCAGATAATTTCAGAATTAAATGTGCGATCTCTAAAGTGGCGTTGACGCCCTTTTCTGGTTCAAGGCCGGCATGTGATGCCAGACCATGGGCGCTGACCTTGTACATCGCGGTGCCTTTACGACCGGTCTTAACTTTTCCGTTAAGTGATGCTTCGAGAACTAAAACCGCTTTTGCTTTGGCGGATAAATCCATAATCAATTTGCGTGATGCAAAACTTCCGGTCTCTTCATCAGTTGTTGCAATAAGTGCCACGCGATTGCCAGCTTCAGAGATTCCCTTAAGTGCGTACAGGGCTTGAACAAATCCCGCCTTCATATCAAAGACGCCAGGGCCGCGAACTACATCACCATTTACTTCCCAGAGCGGTGAGTAAGAACCATGTGGCCAAACGGTATCGAGATGAGCCAAAATTAAAATTTCAGGTGCATCTGAACCCCACCAGAAAACCGGTCGGCCTTCGATCTCTTTTATTTGGGCAGGAGTTCCAAGAACGCGCGTTGAGATATCACTGGCTAAACGAACAACGTTGCGACAGGCTTCAATATCTTCGCTCGGTGATTCACAACGAACCAACGCTTCTATCGCTGCCAACATAGGGTCAAGTCTGCCGTATTTATCGCTATTGGCGCTCGTCATATCGCAGCCACACCTGTAATACGAGCGATCCGGAAGCTCTGAACTTCTCCTGTCGCATGATCTCGCGCAACAAGTGAGCCAGCAGAGAGTTTTAGCGGATCAATTATTCGATGTGAGACCAGACCATTGTTATCGGCATAACCAATTGAAAGTGATGTCGCTGGCTGGTTCTGCAAATAATCAGTCAAAATATCTAAAGTCTCGTTCGCAGTTGTTCGGGGGAGTGAACCAAGCGCATTGGCTGCGATATTTCGCATCGTGCTTTGGCGGTGGCTAGATTTTTCGCCAGTGCGCAGTGCACGCAACGCACCTTCAAGTTGAATCTCATCTGGTCGCTCGAACTCACCGATAATGCGTGGAGGACGAGCTTTAGTTTTAGCGCGCTGAATCCGTGGGCCGCTCAGTAAAGCGCCTTGCGAATCTTCGCCTGCTGGAAGATAACCAAAGCTGCGCAAGATATTCATGGCATCGCCGGCATCGTGTTGGCAGATTAAAACTTCTGGCGCAATCTGGCGCAGCGATAAGAGATCTAAACGCTTATCGCTCATGATCTGAGCAATTAGCGAAGCATCTTCACATCTAATAAATGCTGAGGTATTTCCAACCCGTAACTTGCCATGCTTCTTTGCAACATCTGCAATCAAATACTCAAGTGGCTGTGGCATCGGAGTCTTTGACGTCTTCTTTAAGAAAGCTTTGATTTCATCGCCACTGCGTCCATGATCTAATCCACGGCGAATAGTTGCTTCACTGAAACGATAGACAGTTGCACCACCACGACTTTCAATTTCAGCCAAGATCGCAAGCTCTTGCGCGATTTCATGTTCCAGCGGTCCTGGCGCAATTGCGGTGTGATCGCTCTGAATCAGAATGTGATCAACCGGTTTAGGAAGATCTTCATTGATACTTTCTAACTCACCGCCGGCTAAGAACTCGATGCCATACTTTGAAATTACACCTTGACCAGTTATTCCAAGCCATTCTGCTTCACGCAAAGTCCATTGCAGATAATCAGATGGAATCCCGTTACTGCGCTTAGCCGGCATATGCCATTTCGCTAGCGTGATAAGAGAGTCAACGTTAGGTGCAGCTGTTGTATTTTCGGCCAATAAACGAAGGGTTAATTTACGAATTGGCGCTGCAGATACGCGATCTAGCTCTGGACCAAGTGGTGCCACGTTCTTGCTCTCATCTTTACCAACTAAACCACTAACGCGAGAAGTAATTAGCCAAGGTGCAACTAATGACTGCCATCTTGCTGATGGCGTTTGCATCAACCAGATATCAAATTGGGTAGTTGGAAGTATTCGATCATCCGCATCAATTGTGACAAGTCCGGCCAAATATGAAACCTCAGCGATAAATGCGGCGCAAGATGCATCAACGCCGAGATGCGCCGACAGAACTTTTAAGTCACGGACTCCGAGACCACCAGAGCGAAGAGCTTCAGCTGGTTCTTGCGCCCAGAAATTCAAAATCTCCTCAGTCCACCGAAGGAAGGTAGTTATATTTGCGATCGCCGCTAGCTGCACGCTCTTTAGATCGCGTTTTTCGGTAGATAAAGCCGGTTGCTGGATTTGTAGCTCTTTATGTAACTTGCCACCACGTAGCGCTAGAGCAACTTCTCGAACCAATAAAACGGTCTTGGTATTTGCAGCCACCACAAAGTTGTTCTCAAGTAACCAAGCAACTCCCGCACCAGGCTTCTTAACATCTGCAACTGTTCCGCGCGGTGGGCCCCAGACCATCGCCTCCAGCGCTTTCTTCGCAGCAGGTGGCGCTTCATCTAACTTCTTTAAATTTAATTTAACGACTGTATGTGGACCTAGTCCTTGGATCTCATTACCGAGTACTTCGCGAACTGTGGTCGGAAGATAGAAACCGTCTTTACCTTGATAAATAAGGCCACGCTCGAGCAAGCCAGGAATAACAAAGAGCGCTGCCTTATCGGTTAGCGCAGCGATGGTTTTTTCAGTAAATGGTTCGGATGTGATCGCACATGCTTCTAAAACTTGATACTGCCAAGCGTTTAAAGCATCGATGGCTCGCGCCAGGCTTGGTGCAGAGGATGCACGCACAGCAAGGGATGCGACATCAGGTGGAACTGGTGTAATTAAATCTGGGCGATGTGAAAACAAGGAAATAAGGGCAGCGTCATCCAAGGTACGTAAGTAATCTGCAAAGGAGCGCGTTTCCATAACTTGCCTACATTACTGGCAAGTGGTGGCTTGGCGCGAACTCTAAGAGTTATCTGGATTTTCTGCGCGGGGTTAAGCGAGTTCCAAGCCAGGCAGCGCGCGAGACGAGCGGCCCAAGAAATCTATTTAAAGAGCGCATTCGGCGGAAATCATGAATTGGCCAATTCTCCTTAAGTGCACGAATTCTTAACTTAGCATCAGGATTAATTGCGGATGGATGGCCAACTGATTGCAGCAAGGGCAGATCATTGTGACTATCGGAATATCCAAAACAATCGGCTAAAACAAATCCGCGCTCTTTAGCAATTTCTTCTATCGCCTCTGCCTTCTCTTTTCCGTGCAACAGTGGCCCATTCATCGCTCCGGTGTAGTGGCCATCAACTATCGCCGCCTTGCTACCGAGCGCGCCGGTGAAACCGAGTCTTTCTGCAATAAGCGTTGCCATATCTTCAGGAGCTGCAGTAACCAACCAAACTTCAACACCATCATTTAGATGGGCTTGGGCAATTTCAATCGTGCCTTCCCAAAGTGAGGGAGAGACATATTCGTCATAAATTTCTTGAGCAACAGTTCTAATCTCAGAAACGTTATGGCCACCAATAAAATCTTGCGCCGCTTTCTGAAAGCGGTTAATTTCTTCACTCTTTTCAGTCCCCGTTAATCTAAATCTCAGATTGGCCAATACAAATCTCGAGATATCTGATTTGGTGAAGAAACCGCGTTGGTACATGCCGCGGCCCAGGAAGTAAATTGTTGAGCCACGAACCAAGGTGTTATCGACGTCAAAGAACGCAGCGCGTCTGACGGTGAGTGACATGTCACTACCCTAGCGATTATCAGCGTTATTTCTCGATTAATCCTCAGCCATCAGACGCTTTATGCTTAGCGCTATGAGTACAACGGTTCACGTCGCGCGCCATGGAGAAGTAGAGAATCCTGAGAAAATTCTCTATGGACGCCAACCTGGTTGGAGACTTTCTAACCGCGGACAGCAAATGGCCGAGACGCTTGGCGAGTGGTCTAAATCAATAAACCTTGGAGCGCTCCATGTCTCACCACTGCAACGTGCGCAAGAAACCGCCGCACCAATTGCACGCGCACACGGCATCGAAATCACAACTGATGAACGTTTAATCGAAGCCGCAAATGTCTTTGAAGGAAAGAGTTTTGAACTAGGTAGCGGAGTTTTAAAACATCCCTCCTCTTGGCGCCATCTATATAACCCTTGGAAACCATCTTGGGGAGAACCATATGAAGAGCAGATCAACCGGATGCTTGCTGCAATCTTTGCGGCTAACAAAGCTGCTAACGGTAAAGATGCGATTGTTGTTTCTCATCAATTACCAATTTGGATACTTCGTAGTGCGATAGAAGGTCGTTCACTTTTGCACGATCCAAGAAAGCGGATCTGCACACTCGCTTCAGTTACCAGCGTTCATTTTGATGACGAAGGCGTTATTTCAGGGCTGTCGTACTCTGAACCAGCCGGACATTTACTGCCCGAGAAGAAATAAGTAATGCGCAAAAGACTTTCTACGCTCGCACCAATTCTACTTATCGCTTTTACTTTAACGGCATGCGGTGGAGGAAGTTCAATTGCGGAAGAAAGTTTCATTGAAGGCAGCGGTGCAGTAACCAATATAAATTTGGAAGATCGCAAAGCTGCGCCAGCGCTATCTGGAATGACGCTAACGGGAAAGACCTTTATCTTTAATCCTGGCCAAGTAGCGGTAGTAAATGTCTGGGCCTCTTGGTGTTCACCATGTCGTGCAGAAATTCCAACGTTGATTGAACTTGCAAAGCAATATCCCAACGTGCAATTTATGGGAATTTTAACTAGAGATAATCCAGTAAATGCTGAAGCGCTGGCCCGCAGATTGAATATCCCTTACCCCACCTTTATCGATGATGCGCTATTAATTGGCTTCAAATCAACGCTTCCCGCCAACGCAATTCCATCTACAGTTCTTATCGATAAGAACGGAAATGTTGCGGCGCGAATCTCTGGTGAAGTAACGCTGACCTCGCTAAGCAAGATAATTAGAAAGTTGGAAGCAGAATGATTGACTTTATTGTTGATCAGTTATTTGGTGGCTATCTACTCGCCGCTCTTCCCTTTGCAATCTTCGCGGGCATCATCTCTTTTCTATCTCCTTGCGTATTGCCGCTAGTTCCGGGCTATCTCGCCTATGCCGCCGGTTTCTCTAAATCTCGTGGGCGAGTTTTCTTAGGATCAATTCTCTTTGTAGCAGGATTTAGCGCGCTCTTTATCTCTTACGGCGCGCTCTTTGGTGGAATCGGATCAGAAGTCTTTGCCAGAGAAGAATTAATAACGAGAATCCTTGGTGGCATAACAATTCTCTTGGGTCTGCTCTTTATGGGAATTTTTCCAATGGCGCCAACTTTTCATCCACGTATTTCGACAACTGGTGGGCTAATTGGCGCGCCACTTCTGGGATTTCTCTTTGGAATCGGCTGGACTCCATGTATCGGACCTGCGCTAGCAACGGTACAGACTC
>JBIIRS010000081.1:0-5502 GCA_044341425.1 Candidatus Planktophila sp.
AGATCTTCTAGCTCCCACTTAATCGCATTCATACCTAAACGGTGGGCTAAGGGCGCATAGATATCTAAGGTCTCGCGCGCTTTGCGTTCGGCACTTTCAGTACTAACAAACTTCCAGGTGCGTGCGTTATGTAATCGATCTGCCAGTTTTATCACCAGCACTCGAATATCTCGCGACATCGCGACAACCATTTTGCGAACAGTTTCGGCCTCAGCAGTGGGTCCGTAAGTTAATTTATCCAACTTAGTAACGCCATCAACTAAATTTGCGATCTCATCACCAAAGTCAGCACGCAGTTGTGTAATCGAATAAGGCGTATCTTCTACAGTGTCGTGTAAAAGTGAAGCGATAATCGTTGTGTCATTGAGGCCAAGTTCAGCCAGTATCTGCGAAACCGCGACGGGATGGGTTATGTAATCTTCGCCAGATTTACGCAGTTGCCCCGTGTGAGCCTGCTTTGCAATCTCAAATGCGCGCTCAACCTCAGAGAGCCGACTAGATGGATGGCTCTCTTTGAGTGTTGCTAGTAGTGGTGCAACTAGAGCGTTCAAAGGCTGCGCCTTACTTGCGGCCCTTGCGCTTAGGTTGGTTACGAGGTCCTTTACCTGTGCTTGGGCGGATCGCAGGACGTTCGCTAACAGCAACCGCTGAAGTAGAAACAGGTTCTGCTCCCCCACGCGCTGCAACTCGCTTTGCAAGAGCCTGCATCGCCGGCTCCTTCTCGCGAAGTGATGCAAGAAGAGGTGGCGCGATAAAGATCGAAGAGTAAGTTCCAACAGCTAGCCCGATAAACAGAGCAAGTGATAGATCTTTAAGTGTTCCCGCACCAAGCAATCCTGCTCCAACGAAGAGGATCGCTCCCACTGGCAGGAGTGCGATCAACGAAGTATTTGCAGAACGCACGATGGTCTGATTAACCGCCAAGTTAGCGGCTTGTGAGTACGTAACTTTGCCAACAGCCGCAACCGATTTGGTGTTCTCGCGAACCTTATCGAATACAACTACGGTGTCATACAGCGAGTAACCAAGAATCGTTAAGAAACCAATTACGGTTGCAGGCGTAACATCGAATCCAACAAGTGCATAGATTCCAACTGTAATGAAGACGTCGTGAACCACGGCGACGATCGCAGAGATCGCCATCTTAGGCTCGAAAATCATCGTTAAGAAGATCATGATTACGATCAAAAATGCGACTAGTCCGTAGAGCGCCTTCTTGGTGATCTCTTCACCCCATGAAGGACCAATTAGCTGAGTATCAATTGATTCCAGCGGGACGTTAAAGGCAACTGTCAGCGCTTTTTCTACCGCCGCAGATTGTGCCGCAGAAAGTGCGCCAGTCTGAATCTTTAACTTGTCATCACCGATCTTCTGAACGATGATCGCACCTGGAAGATCGACATCAGCAACAGCGGCGCGTCCTTGCTCAACTGTCGTGCCGGCCTTATTTACTGTGTATGAAGAGCCGCCCTTGAATTCAATTCCGAGATGCAACCCTTGAATAAAGAGCGCACCGATTGAGAGCAAGATGAAGACGGAGGAAACTGCGTACCAACGACGACGATTTCCAATGATGTTAAATGAAGTTTCGCCAGTGTAAAGACGACCACCAAGACCTGAGAGTTTTACCATGGCTTATGCCTCCATCATTGAATCAGTTGAGGTTGATGCAGTTCTATAGTTCTTCATACCGATACTTCTTGGCGATAGCCCCGAGAATCGATGACCAGATGAGAAGAACTTCAGCCCTGCCAAGATCGTCACCATCGGCTTTGTGAAGAAGAAGACGATAATGAGGTCGACGAGCGTGGTAAGTCCAAGTGTGAATGCGAAACCTCGAACTCCACCAACTGCGAAGAAGTAGAGAAGGGCCGCAGCAATCAACGAGACCGCATCTGCAACCAGGATCGTGTGACGCGCCTTTGCCCAACCGCTCTCAACTGCTGAGCGAATTGACCGGCCTTCACGCACTTCGTCACGAATACGTTCGAAGTAAACAATGAAGGAGTCGGCAGTAACACCAATTGCCGTAATGGCACCTGCAATACCTGCCAAGGTGAGAGTAAATCCGATTGTTTCACCAAGAACCAGGAATAGTAGATAAACGATAATCGCTGCTATTCCAAGCGAACCTACAACTACGAGCCCGAGCCCGCGGTAATAAAGTAGTGAGTAGAGAAGCACTAAGCCCAGACCTAGCGCACCGGCCAATAGACCTGCGTTTAATTGATCAGCGCCAAGTGTTGGAGAAACTTGTTGTACTTCACCGCGATCAAATGCCAGCGGTAACGCTCCATACTTAAGAACGTTTGCAAGATCTTGAGCTTCAACTTGTGAGAACGAACCGGTGATCTGTGCATTACCCGATGGAATCGCTTCATTGATTCGTGGCGCAGAAACGACCAGGCCATCGAGCACAATCGCTACTTGATTAAGTGGAGATTGCAACGAAGTCACACGATTAGTTAGCGCACCAAAGGCTTTAGTGCCCTCACCATTAAATGTTAGAGATACAAACCAAGCCAGGCCTTGTGATGGGTCATAGCCAGCTTCTGCAGAAGATACTTGGGTTCCAAGAACTTCGGCGGGAGCCAGTATGTATTTAGCGCCGCCATCACGTGAACAAGAAACAATTGTGTCGGCAGGACTATCAGCGCCAGTACCTTCACGGCTTGCTGGATCGGTGCAGTCAAGTGCGGCATATCTTGCATTTAGATCAGTGTTTACACCAGCTGCAGGAGTTGCCGCAGTTGTAGTGTCACTGGCAGTTGATACACCAGATCCTTCTGCAAGAACTTGGCGAAAACGCAATTCTGCAGTTTGGCCAACAAGATCAACAACGCGTCGTCCGCTATCTCCAGGAACTGAGATTACGATCTGGCGATTAGTTCCGCTGCCTTGTGCGGTAACTTCACTTTCAGCCACACCGACTGAGTCAACACGTTGGCGAATAATTGAAACTGCCTGATCGATCGCTTCGGAAGTAATCTTGTTGGCATCGTTTGATGCGCGAGGTTGCAGCGTGACGCTGGTTCCACCACGAAGATCGAGACCTAGCTTGACCGATGAAACTCCTTGGATAAAGGTGGTTGCAAGTAGACCGAAGATAATGAGCGCCAGAATTAATAGGGCGCGGCCAGAGCGGGCAGGGCTCTTCACAGTTTTATTTGGTGTGGACATAAGAGCAGAGTCTAGGCGTTGGGCGCGGGCGTGTCGAAAAGGGTCGCAATTCCAGCGGGTGGGGTTCGTCCCAAATGGCGCCAGCCGAGTTCGGTTGCGATGCGGCCTCGCGGAGTTCGAGCCATAAAACCATTTCTTACCAAGAAAGGCTCGGCAACTGCCTCTACCGTTTCCGTCTCTTCGCCCACTGCAATCGCCAAGGTAGAAAGACCTACCGGTCCCCCATTAAATCGTTCGATCAGCGCCGTAAGTACAGATTGATCCAAGCGATCTAAACCTTTCTCATCAACCTCATACATTTCAAGCGCGGCCATAGCGTCTGAATGGGTGAGGGCATTTGCGGCTTTGGCGCTCGCACCACCACTTGAGCGAACTTGGGCATAGTCACGTACGCGACGTAACAAACGGTTTGCGATGCGAGGTGTGCCACGAGATCTACCAGCTACTTCGAGCACAGCTTCCTCTTCAATAGTTAATTGTAAGAGCGCTGCACTTCGACGAATAACTTCAGCGAGTTCTGATGACTCGTAGAAATCGAGATGAGCGGTAAATCCAAAACGGTCTCTAAGCGGACTCGGCAATAAACCTGCACGAGTGGTCGCTCCAACTAATGTAAATCTTGGGAGTTGTAATGGAATCGCCGTAGCTCCTGGACCTTTTCCCACAACAACATCGACGCGGAAATCTTCCATCGCAAGATAGAGAAGTTCTTCGGCAGGCCTTGGCAAACGATGGATCTCATCTAAGAAGAGAATTTCGCCCTCAACTAGTGAAGATAAAATTGCCGCTAAATCACCAGCGTGAGTGATTGCTGGGCCACTGGTGATGCGGATTGGTGTTTGCATCTCACTCGCCAAAATCAAGGCAAGGGTGGTCTTACCTAATCCGGGAGGACCGCTGAGCAAGATGTGATCGGCTGCAGAGCCACGCGAACGCGCTGCTGATAGCAAGACATCAATCTGATCTCGTACGCGATGTTGACCGATGAAGTCATCGAGAGTTTTTGGGCGCAGCGCGTGCTCCGCCGCAGAATCGTCTTGTGAAAATTCTGGAGCAACTAAACGGTCATCATGCATATCTTTCTCCACTTTAGCGACCGCCTTGAGAAAGAGCCCGCTTCAACAGGTCAGATAATTCAAGATTTTGCGCATCAATTCCATCTTCAGATAGCCGTGCTACTACTTGCGAAATAGCAGCATCTGAATCCTTGGCGTTAAAGCCAAGTGAAACAAGTGCGCTCGTTAACTGTTCGCGCCAAACTGGTTGGTGACGATCACTCTTCGAAGATGTTCCAAAATCAGTTAACTTGCCTTTTAACTCAAGGATCAACCGCTGCGCGCCCTTGCGACCGATACCCGGCACTTTTTCAATTGCAGAAATATCTTCTTGCGAGATAGCTATCGCTAATTGTGAAGGAGAAAGCGCAGACACAATAGAGAGCGCAACCTTTGGACCAATTCCACTAACTGTTTGAACTAGCTCAAAGAGCGAACGATCTCCATCTTCTAGAAATCCGTAAAGCGTTAACGCATCCTCGCGAACAACCAACGTCGTGAATAACTGAACTGTTACACCAATATTTAACTGCGCAGATGTCTTCTGAGTAATTGAGAGCGACAGGCCAACTCCGCCGACTTCGACGATCGTTTTATCTATTGAAATAGAGCGGACAACTCCGTTAACCAGCGAGATCATTTGCGAACCAATTTGGCTAGCCGTGATTTTTCAGCGGCTAGCGCGGATTCAATTTTGCTATTGCCGCCGCCGCGCCAAATATGACAGATCGCCAACGCTAAGGCATCTGTGCTATCCACCGGTTTTGGAATCTCATTTAAATTGAGCAACCTTTTAACCATCTCAGCGACCTGAACTTTATTTGCACGTCCCGATCCGGTTACAGCAGCCTTTACTTCACTCGGCGTATGCATAACAACCGGGATGCCCGCTCTTGCAGCAACTAGCAGTGCGATACCTGCAGCTTGTCCGGTGCCCATGACGGTACGCACATTGTGTTGCGAGAAGACTCTTTCAACTGCGATCCGATCAGGTTGAAACTTATTTACCCACGAAGTGAACTCTTCCTCGAGTTGCAAAAGGCGTTGTTCCAATGGGTTATCGCTGGGAGTCTTAATTACTCCCACGCTAATCAACTTAAGTGGCGATCCGGGCAGGCCTTCAATAACCCCAATACCGCAACGCGTAAGGCCTGGGTCGATACCCAGAACTCTTAGCGTTGCTTGGCTCATAACTTCAAAGCCTATGTCCGAGTCCGCAAAGAGCTAGGAAAGGCTCGCCATAACTTCGTCGGAGACATCGAAGTTG
>JBIIRS010000082.1:0-5476 GCA_044341425.1 Candidatus Planktophila sp.
GCATTTAGGTTCTGGTAATCGTTCTCCCACCAAGCGAATAGGTAGTTAGAGATATAAATCGATGCAGCGAAGATATCCTGACCGAGCGATGAGCGAATCGTAGGTGGAAGAAAGAGCCAGGCCGCAATAGCGGTAAGGATGAGAACGCTGATTGATGCAGGTAGAAGGCGTTTAGCGCGCCTTAGGAAGAAGTTGCGATAGTTAAAGGCGCCGCTAAGGGTTATCTCTTTGACGATGATGCCGGTAATTAAATAACCGGAGATTACATAGAAGATATCTACGCCAATAAAACCCCCAGGGGCTAATTTGGCATGGAAGAGAACAACCAGGGTTGCAGCGACAGCGCGCAGAGCTTGGATTTGGTGGATTCGTATTTTGGAACTCAAGAAGTTACCAACGATTTAATCTCTACATTTGGGAATCTCTTAGCAATCATCGCTCTGCCACCGAGTCCGGAGATTTCAAAGAGCACTTGGACAGATTTAACTTGAGCTCCACTGCGATCGGCTAACTCCAGAGCTGCTGCGATCGTGCCACCCGTAGCCAGAACATCATCAATGATGACGACAGACTTCCCATCTGCAAAGGCATCGATATGAACTTCTATCTCATCCTCGCCGTACTCAAGACCGTACTTCGCGCCGATTGTTTCAAAGGGAAGTTTTCCGCTCTTTCGAAATGGCACGAACCCGGCGCCCTTAGCTAGCGCAATCGCTGCTGCAAAGATAAATCCGCGGGCTTCGATTCCAGCGATGACATCAACGTCATCTATCTGATCGGCAAAGGCGCTAATAACCGTTGCGAACGCTGCAGGGTCGGCCAATAGAGGCGTAATATCTTTAAAGAGGATTCCAGGCTTTGGGTAATCCTGAATATCTCGGATGAGGGAGAGGGCGTCTTCTAACTTCATAACGATCCAATTCCACCACATTAAACGTGTCCGGGAAGGGAGTTGAACCCTCAAGCCCTTGCGGGCACTAACACCTCAAGCTAGCGCGTCTGCCAATTCCGCCACCCGGACCAGTGCGCTGCAAACGATAGCAACGCAGAAGCAACGACGCAAAAGCGGGGGTTTTTCTAGTCGAATGTGAGGGAGAATAAAGGTATGAGTGAGAAAACTGATCAAAAGACTTTGCTAGAAGAGGAAGCGATTCGAATTTGCCAAGAGTTGATTCGGATTCCTAGCGTCAACTATGGCGAAGGTAAGGGAGATGAAGAAGCAGTTGCCAATTACGTAGTTGCATCTCTCGCCGAAGCTGGAATCGAAGCACAGATTTATGAGTCAGCCCCGAAGCGCTGCAATGTGATCGCACGGATAAAGGGAAGTAATCCAGATAAGCCGGGTCTTGTTGTTCATGGTCATATCGATGTTGTTCCAGCAAATGCAGCAGATTGGTCGGTCGACCCATTTGCTGGCGAAATTAAGGACGGTTGTATTTGGGGGCGCGGCGCTGTCGATATGAAAAATGTTGATGCGATGATCTTGGCGATTGTTCGAGGCTGGGCAAGACGTCGATACGTACCAAAGCGCGACATAGTTCTCGCCTTCTTCGCCGATGAAGAAGCAGGAATGACCTTTGGTTCGCGTTGGATGACGGCAAACCATCCTGAAGTTTTCGCCGGTTGTTCAGAAGCGATCAGCGAAGTCGGTGGATTTTCAGTGACGGTTGCCGATGGCAAGCGCCTCTACTTTGTTGAGGCTGCTCAAAAAGGTATCCATTGGATGAAGTTAACTGCGCAGGGGCGCGCAGGCCATGGATCGATGATGAATGACGAAAATGCGCTAACCGCGCTTACAGAAGCAGTAGCAAAGATTGGCAATTATGAATGGCCACAGCGTTACACCAAGACTGTTAAGGATTTATTCAAAGAAGTAGCACGCGTAACCGGTAAAGCATATGACGAGAAAGATTTGCGCCCACTCTTGAAAGAGATTGGTTCAACTGCACGGATGATTGGTGCAACGTTGCAGAACACCGCCAACCCGACGATGTTGGAGGCAGGATATAAAGCAAATGTAATTCCAGGAACAGCGAGTGCCGTTATCGACGGTCGTTTCCTGCCTGGTTATGAAGCAGAGTTAAATGAAACGGTACGCGCGATAGTCGGTCCCGATATTTCGATCGAGACGATCTCTCACGATATTGCGCTAGAAGTAAATTTTGATGCGCCTCTTGTCGATGCAATGAAAGCAGCGATTCTTGCCCATGATCCAGAAGGAATACCAGTTCCATATTTGATGAGTGGTGGAACCGATAATAAAGCGCTCTCTGAGATCGGAATAGTTGGTTATGGTTTCTCTCCGCTTCGCTTACCAGCGGATCTAGATTTTATGTCTCTATTCCACGGCGTAGATGAGCGAGTTCCGATTGATGGTCTGCGCTTTGGCGTTCGAGTACTGAACGACTTTTTAGAGAGTTGCTGATACTTCGTTAAGTGCAGTTCGCACGACATCGGGTAGCTCTATCTCTTCACTTGCCAAAATGCCTTGAAGTTGTGCCGCCGTGCGCGCTCCAACTACCGCGCTAATTACCCCTGGGAAATCTCTAACCCACGCGAGCGCAACTTCCAGGGGTGAATAGCCAAGTCCCTGTGCTGCTACACAAACGGCTTCAACGATTCGGCGTGAACGATCGTTTAAATATGGTTCTATAAAGGGAGCAAAGTGTGGAGTCGCTGCTCGGGAGTCTGCCGGAATTCCGTTGCGATATTTCCCTGTTAAAACTCCGCGACCAAGAGGTGACCAGGCAATAAATCCAGTTTCCAGATTGCGAGAACATTGCAGTGAGTCGTTTTCGACGCTGCGATTTAAAAGCGAGAATTCATTCTGCATTACAGCTAGGGGCGCCTTACTGCTATTTGCTTCTTGAAGAGATATTGCACGCGCGCTCTGCCAACCACTGAAGTTTGAGATACCAACATATCGAGCGCGACCAGATGTATATGCCCAATCTAAAGCCGATAGCGCATCCTCTAATTGCGCAGAGCCATCCCAACTTTGAATCATCCAGATATCGACATAACTTGTACCTAGTCGGGTTAGTGATTTATCGAGAGTACTCATTAAAGAGGTGCGAGAGTTATCTGTAACTAGCGCGCCATCGACATAGGAAGAACCTGCTTTGGTTGAGATGACGACATCTTCGCGTTTAAAGAGCGTTCCGATTAGGCCGCCGATTACACGCTCGGCATCTCCATCGCCATAGTGGCTTGCGGAATCAAGGTAATTGCCACCGGCATCTATAAAGGCGCGGGCTTGATCGGCGGCTTCATGGGTATCGGTATCGCGCCCCCAGGTCATAGTGCCTAAGGCAAGGCGAGAAAGCGAGAGCCCTGATCTTCCAGCGCGACGAAGTTCCATGGCGGCCACCCTAGCAAGACGCAAATGAAATTTGCGGATAACCTTCTAACATGACACGGATAGTTTTGCTGCGGCATGCGCACTCATCTGCTAACGCGAAAGCAATCCTTGCGGGTAGAGCACCTGGCGTAGATCTCTCTGACCGTGGCCGAAAAGAATCGCAGGATGTAGCAAAGCGATTGAAGGAGATAAATTTTTCATTAATCAGAGTTAGTCCGATGGAACGCTGTGCTCAAACCATCGAGCCTTTGCTAGCGCAATTGTCTAAAGGCAGCGGAGCTAAACCGATAATTGAAGTTGAGAACGATCTTGTTGAAGTTGATTACGGTAAATGGACAGGGCGAAAGCTGGCCATACTTTCAAGAGATAAAGCCTGGAAAGTTGTGCAGAATAATCCCAGCGCTATGTATTTTCCTGGCGGCGAAGGACTGCTCGATGTTCAGGCCAGGGCGATGCGGGCGGTAAATAACGCCGCAAATACTCCGGGCCGTGGCCCAAAACTTTTAGTCAGTCATGGTGATGTAATCAAATCAATCGTGGCCAGCGTATTAGGTGCACATTTAGATCATTTTCAGAAGATCGTTATAGATCCCGCATCGATAACCGTTCTTGACTTTAACGGCGTTGACTTCCGTGTTCTGACGTTAAATAGCACCACGGCTCCCATCACAGCCTTTCTAAAGGAAGAGAGTTCCAAGAAGAAAGGTGTTTCCGCGCTGCTTGGTGGGGGATCAGGGCGCAAAGGCAAAGGATGAGCGGACAGATCTTTCTCTTTGATCCAGCAGATCGCTTTGTCGCTGGAACAGTGGGCGTTCCGGGGGAGCGCACCTTCTTCCTTCAAGCCAGAGCAGGATCGCGATTGATTTCGGTTTCGCTAGAGAAGGCGCAGGTCGCAGCACTTGCCGAACGAACGCAACAGATTTTGCGCGAAGTTAGATCATCTGAACCGTTAACAGCGTTTGAGCGTGTAGAACGAGATGATCAACCGTTGGAAACGCCAATAGATGAAGAGTTTCGAGTTGGTGTAATTGGCCTGGCCTATCTCTCGGATCGCAAGATGATTGAGATAGATCTACAGGCGATATCAGAAAGCCAATCTCCAGAGGATGAAGAGTTACTGATGGAGTTATCTGATAGCCAGGACATTTTGCGGGTCTTGATTCCGCTCGGTTATGCCGAAAGTTTTGCAAAACGCGCCATTGCAGTTGTTGGCGCCGGTCGCGCGCCTTGTCCATTCTGCGGTGGCCCAATTGATCCGAGTGGCCATCTCTGCCCGCGCGCAAATGGATATCGACGATGAACGCTCGTGATACACAAGAAATTGAAAAGTATTTAACGGATCTTAGCCACGGTGAGATCGCAATCTCTGGCCGACTCGTCGATGCATCAAATGCAACCTTGTATGCCTCTTGCAATGTGAAAGGACGAACTTTAACTTGTATCTATAAGCCAATCGCAGGAGAACGCCCATTATGGGATTTTCCAGATGGCACGTTGGCTAACCGTGAATATCTAACTTTTCTAATTAGTCATTGGTTGGGCCTACACCTTGTGCCACCAACAGTTCTGCGCGATGGGCCTTATGGCACCGGCATGGTTCAGCTCTGGATAGATATTGATGAGAGCATAGATTTAATGGAGTTCTTCAAAGAAGATAACGCAGAACTTCGCAAAATTGCCTTACTCGATCTGATCACCAACAATACAGATCGAAAAATTGGTCATCTTATTCCGACCCCAGAAGGCGCTGTTTATGGTTGTGATCATGGAGTTACTTTTCATAGCGAAGATAAACTGCGCACCGTTCTGTGGCAGTGGGCGAAACAACCGTTCTCTGAGGCCGAGTTAGAACTTTTACAGCTTGCAAAGATGTTGATTGCAACCGAGAAGCGAGATGTCGTCCTTGGATTAATTGAAGAAGAAGAGTTAGATGCAACTATTTCTCGAATTGAAAGAGCGCTTTCTGAGAAGTGTTTTCCGGAACCTAACCCAGATTGGCCAGCAGTTCCTTGGCCACCGTTCTAAGATGAGCGCATGAAGGCTTGGTCAGATCTCTACATTCCGCCGCTAGATCAGCGCTTTAATCTTGGCGTTCTTTCACTTTACGATACCGCC